>NZ_CP046242.1:212500-482500 GCF_023205095.1 Bizionia sp. M204
AGTCATGTTTATTAAGAATGATAGTTCTCAAGAGAAGCGTTATTTCAATGGTAAAATTGGTAAGATTATCAAATTGAATAAAGATGAAGTGGTTGTGCGCTGTCCGGAAGATGAATTTAATATTGTTACCACCCAAGAGGTTTGGGATAATATTAATTATACGGTTAATAAAGAAACGAATGCGATAACCGAGGATAAAATTGGTTCCTTTAGTCAGATGCCATTGCGCTTGGCATGGTCTATTACTATTCATAAAAGCCAGGGTTTAACTTTCGAGAAAGCTATAATAGATGCCCAAGGTGCTTTTGCTCACGGTCAAACCTATGTGGCTTTAAGTCGTTGTAAATCTTTGGAAGGTTTAGTTTTAAAAAGTAAAATTACTTCCAATCAGATTATTAGTGATAGCCATGTTATTTCGTTTAACGAATCCGCGAATGAGAATCAACCTGATGAAACTGTATTGGAGTTATCCCAACGACATTTTCAATTGGGTTTAATATCTGAAGTATTTAATTTTTATGATTTCTTATATCCTATAAATCGCATTTTAGATATTTATTATAAAAATCGCGGTAGTATAGAAGGTAAAATTGAAGCGCCCTTAAAAACGGTTAAAAACGCTATTACAAATCTTTTAAAAATAGGAACCAGTTTTAATAGTCAATTAAACAATATTTCAAAAGTAGAAAGCTTACCAGAAACTAGTCATGTAATTCAAGGACGGTTTAAAAAGGCAATTTTGTACTTTCAAAATGAATTAGACACTGTTATAAATCCTGCTTTTAAGACGTTTAATTTTACAACGGATAACCAAGCCTTGGAAAAAGATCTGATTAAAAATTTGGATAGTATTGAAGAATTATTAGAAACTAAAACCTTATACTTTAAGGAATTGGCAGATGGTTTTAAAACGCTTTTATTTTTAAATTTGCGAGCTAAAGCAGTCTTTCTAGCCAAAGAAAAGCCTAAAAAACTTAAAAAGACAGTTATAGATGGTACTACCAATGTGGAGCTTTTTGAATTGTTACGTGTTTTAAGAAATGAAATTGCTCAAGAAAACGACTTAATCCATTACCAAATATTCACGCAAAAGGCGCTATATGCTATGTGTGAAACCTTACCTACCTCCAAAAATGAATTATTGGAAATAGATGGCATGGGAAAGGTTCGTGTGGAAAAATATGGGGCGGCCATTCTGGAAGTAATTAGAGATTTTTGTGATGAAAATGATATCGATTATGAAGAACAAACCGAAACCTTCAAATTCAAAGACAAGAAAGAAAAAAAAGTAGATACGAAACTTCAGTCTTTAAATCTTTTTAAATCTGGTAAAACAATTGAAGAAATTGCTAATGAACGTGCATTAAATGAAAACACTATTTTCGGTCATTTAGTTAGCTTTATTCCATCGGGAGAAATAAAGCCGACAGATTTAATGTCTGTGGAACATTATAAGGAATTACAAAAATTAATTCCAAAGTATAAGTTTGAAAACCTTTCAGATTTAAAACATCAATTGGATGACAAGTTCACGTATGGAGAGATACGCTTGGTTTTAGAATCTCTAAAATAAAAAAATCCCAATAGTTACATTGGGATTTATATGTAGATATTTTAATAAAAATTAATCTCTTAACACACCTCTAGAAATAACTATTTTTTGTATTTCTGAAGTTCCTTCATAAATCTGTGTAATTTTGGCATCTCGCATTAAACGCTCAACATGGTATTCTTTAACAAAACCGTTTCCACCGTGAACCTGAACAGCTTCCACCGTTGTGTCCATAGCTACTTTGCTTGCGTATAGCTTCGCCATAGCACTAGACATATCGTAATTATTACCTTGATCTTTATCCCAAGCTGCTTTCATAACTAACATACGAGCCGCTTCAATCTCGGTGGCCATATCAGCAATTTTAAAAGCAATGGCTTGATGATTGCAGATTTCAGTACCAAATGCCTTACGTTCCTTACTGTATTTCTTCGCTAATTCATAAGCGCCTGACGCAATCCCTAATGCTTGAGCAGCAATTCCAATTCGTCCACCAGATAACGTTTTCATGGCGAATTTAAAACCGAAACCATCCGCACCAATTCTATTTTCTTTAGGCACCTTTACATCGTTAAATTGCAAGGTATGGGTGTCACTTCCGCGAATCCCTAATTTATCTTCCTTGGGTCCAACATCAAATCCAGGCATCCCTTTTTCAACTATAAAAGCATTGATACCGTGGTGTCCTTTATCTTTATCCGTTTGTGCAATGACTAAATACACATCTGCACGACCTCCACTTGTAATCCAGTTTTTAGTACCATTTAAAACATAATGATCGCCTTTGTCAATTGCTGTGGTTTTTTGTGATGTTGCATCACTACCAGCTTCAGGTTCACTTAAACAAAATGCGCCTACAAATTCACCAGTCGCTAATTTTGTTAAGTATTTTTGTTTTTGTTCCTCACTACCATAAGATTCAAGTCCATAGCATACTAATGAGTTATTTACCGAAACAATAACAGAAGCTGACGCATCAATTTTTGAAAGTTCCTCCATTATTAATACATAGGAAATGGCATCCATACCGCTTCCGCCATATTTAGGATCAACCATAATACCCATAAAACCAAGTTCGCCCATTTTTTTTACTAAATCTTGAGGAAACTCTTGTTTGTTATCACGCTCTATAACGCCAGGTAATAATTCTGTTTGAGCAAAATCGCGCGCTGCGTCGCGAATCATCATATGTTCTTCGGTAAGATTAAAATCCATAATAAATTGTTGTTGTTGAATTGATAAAAAATGAATGCAAAGATAAGGTTTTAGGAACATTTTTTCAATAATGATTAGTATTTTTACGCGATATGATAAAATCTTCCTATAATGTTTTAGGTATTATGTCTGGAACATCGTTAGACGGTGTTGATATAGCTCATATTAAATTCACGTTTAATGAAAAATGGCAGTATACATTTTTAGAATGCGAAACCATTCCATATCCCCATTTCTGGTTCTTAAAACTTAAAAACTTGGTTGGCCTTTCTAAAGATAATTTAGAAATAATAGATCAAGATTATACGGCGTATCTTGCTTCCGTTATAAATACATTTGTAACAAAACATCAGATTGCTAGTTTAGATTTTATCAGTTCACATGGGCATACAGCTTTACATGAACCAGAAAAGGGCTTTACTTTACAAATCGGGAATAAACAAATACTGGCCCATTTAACGCAGCAAACCGTGGTTTGCGATTTTAGAGTTCAAGATGTCCAACTAGGAGGTCAAGGTGCACCTTTAGTGCCAATTGGCGATAAATTACTTTTTTCAGATTTTGATTATTGTTTAAATCTAGGTGGTTTTGCTAATATTTCAACCGAAGATAACGGGAACCGCATTGCGTACGATATTTGCCCAGCAAATATTGTCCTTAATCATTACGTGGCATCTTTAGGATTAGATTTTGATGATTCTGGTAAAATAGCGGCGTCAGGACAGGTTAATTTAGCGCTTTTAAAAAACTTAAATAGTTTGGAGTTTTATAAAAAATCGCATCCAAAATCATTGGGTTTAGAATGGGTTGATAAATTTATTTTTCCAAGGATTAATGCTTTTGAAATTCCCATTAAGGATATTTTACGAACGTTTGTTGCACATATCGCCATTCAAATAGGGCATCAAATAAAAAATGGCAAAACTTTAATAACTGGAGGTGGCGCTTATAATTCCTTTCTAATTGAAGAAATAAAAACACAGACAAAAGCGGAACTCGTTATACCCAATTCAAAATTAGTTAACTATAAAGAGGCGTTAATCTTCAGTCTGTTAGGTGTGTTAAAACAGCGAAATGAAGTGAATTGTTTAGCAAGTGTAACAGGCGCAAAAATGGATCATAGTTCAGGAAGAACGTTTCAACCTTAAAATTATTGGAAAATTGATATTTACCGATTTTTTGTTTTTTATATTTGTTGAAGAATAACAACTATTGGATTTAAAATAATAATGAAACTATAATGAAAGACTTACTTCAAAAGTACGAGAATAAGCAACCGGAAATTGTATTCAATTGGAAAGATCCAGAAACAGAAGCTGAAGGCTGGACCGTAATAAGCTCCCTTCGCGGCGGAGCTGCTGGTGGTGGAACCCGCATGCGAAAAGGATTGGATGTCAATGAAGTCTTATCATTAGCTAAAACCATGGAAATAAAGTTTACAGTTTCAGGACCAGCCATTGGTGGTGCTAAATCTGGAATAAACTTTGATCCCAATGATCCACGAAAAAAAGGTGTGTTGGAGCGTTGGTTTAAAGCGGTTTCTCCATTGTTAAAAAGTTATTATGGAACGGGTGGCGATTTAAATGTTGATGAGAGTCATGAGGTAATACCTATGACGGAACAAACAGGACTTTGGCATCCGCAAGAGGGTGTTTTTGAAGGACATTTTAAACCAACACCAGGCGATAAAATTAACCGTATTGGGCAATTGCGCCACGGTGTTATTAAAGCCATAGAAAGTTCAGAATATTCACCTAGTGTAAAACGTAAATATACTGTTGCCGACATGATTACGGGCTTTGGTGTTGCACAAGCCGTTAAACATTATTACGATATTTTTGGTGGGACTGTAAAAGGAAAGCGCGTTGTTGTCCAAGGTTTTGGAAACGTAGGAGCAGCTGCTGCTTTCTATATATCTAAAATGGGCGCTAAAGTTGTTGGTATTATGGATATTGCTGGTGGCGTGATTAATAAAGATGGATTTTCGTTTGAAGAAATTACAGATCTATACCTGAATAAAAAAGGAAATACACTAGGTGGTGAGAATTTAATTCCATTCCAAGAAATGAATGAAAAAGTTTGGGGATTGGAAACAGAGGTATTCCTACCATGTGCGGCATCGCGCCTAATTACCCAAGACCAAATTGACACCATGATTGAAAGTGGCTTGGAAGTTATTTCTTGCGGTGCTAATGTACCTTTTGCCGATAAAGAAATTTTCTTCGGACCAATTATGGAACATACCGATGAGCGCATAAGCTTAATACCAGATTTCATTTCCAATTGTGGAATGGCACGAGTATTTGCCTATCTAATGGAAAGTAGTGTTGAAATGAGCGATGAGTCTATTTTTCAAGACACTTCAGATACGATAAAGAGGGCTTTGCAAAATGTTTATAATGCAAATAGTTCAAAAAAAGAATTAAGTAAAACTGCCTTCGAAATCGCATTAGGGCAATTAGTATAATTAGATAATTTTATGGAAGCAATAATTATTATTGTATTTGTTTTAGGGTATTTAGCTATTACACTAGAGCACAATTTGAAAATTGATAAGCTGATCCCCGCTTTGGTTATGATGGCTATTTGTTGGGCCATTATTGCAATTGGCGTTGATGATTTTACCCAATGGTTTGACTCTGCAAAACATGCTTTGGTAGACAATTTAGGTTTGTTAAACCATGAAGATAGGGTGCACTTAATGGAAGAAACACTATTGCATCATTTAGGTAAAACATCAGAAATATTAGTATTTCTATTAGGAGCCATGACCATTGTTGAAATTATAGATTATTTTGATGGTTTCGCTACTATAAAAGGTTTTATTAAAACGAAAAGTAAAGGGCGAATTCTATGGATATTTGCCTTTTTAGCTTTTTTCTTATCGGCAATTATTGATAATTTAACCGCTACAATTGTTTTAATTTCTATTCTACAAAAATTAATCTTTGATCGGGACGTGAGGATTTGGTATGCGGGTTTAATTATCATAGCTGCCAATGCTGGTGGAGCGTGGTCTCCAATTGGAGATGTTACCACAACCATGTTATGGATTGGTAAAAAAGTAACCACAGGACATTTATTTGTTTACTTATTTGTTCCCTCATTATTATGTATGTTAATACCAGTATTTATAGCGTCATTTTTACCAGCATTTAAGGGGAAAATTGACAATCCTGATTCAGAAGATGATGCGCCAAAAAGTGAGCACAGTGCAACTATGTTATATTTAGGTTTAGGTGGTATTGTTTCCGTTCCTATCTTTAAAACGGTCACGCATTTACCGCCTTATGTTGGTATGATGTTAGCCTTGGCTTTTGTTGCTATTTTTGCGGAGGTTTTTAGTAATAGAAAATTTGCCATGTCTTTTGATACAGATGTAAATGCAGATCATGTTGGCCATCATAGCCCAGTTCATAAAGCATTATCTAAAATTGAGTTGCCAAGTATCCTTTTCTTTTTAGGAATTTTAATGGCAGTTGCCGCTTTAGAATCGCTGGGAATATTATTTGGCTTTGCATCCACCTTACAGGAAAATATGCCTATGTTGGGTACAGAGTTACACCACGAAGGCGTTTCAGATTTGGTAGTATTATTAATGGGTGTTGGATCGGCAGTTATTGATAATGTTCCTTTAGTTGCGGCTAGTTTAGGTATGTTTTCAGAACCAATTGATAATGAACTTTGGCATTTTATAGCCTATGCTGCCGGTACAGGTGGAAGTATGTTAATAATAGGTTCAGCAGCAGGTGTGGTAGCTATGGGAATGGAAAAAATTGATTTTTTCTGGTACCTTAAAAATATTGGTTGGTTAGCGCTAGTTGGGTTTTTAGTTGGAGCAATTGCCTTTATGTTTACCAGAACCATTTTCTAATATAATTTTGTATCATTTAAAACGTTAATAATATTATAGTCACAAATCATATGATAAATACATTTATACAAAGTCCTCAAGAAGGAGCTGAAATAGTTCCAGATGGCGAATCAGTTGAAAAAACACTCTCCATTATTGAATTAATAAGTAGTGGAGGCATGGCAGGTCAAATTATAATAGCCATACTTTTTGTTCTATTAATAGTTGCTTGCTATATTTATTTTGAACGTTTATTTGCTATCAAAGCGGCATCACAAATTGACAGTAATTTCATGAATCAGATAAAGGATCATGTAAGTAATGGTAAAATTGAAGCGGCACAAATTTTGTGTGCACAAGTCAACACACCTGTTTCTAGATTAATAAATAAAGGAATTACTAGAATTGGCAAACCACTTGAAGATATTAATACCGCTATTGAAAATGCTGGTCGGTTAGAAATTTACGGATTAGAAAAAAATGTTAGTATCCTAGCAACCATTTCTGGTGCAGCGCCTATGATTGGTTTCCTTGGAACCGTAGTCGGTATGATTTTAGCTATTTTTGAACTAGCTAATGCTGGCGGAACCATTCAAATGGATGTGCTTGCCAGTGGTTTATATACAGCTATGACGACAACTGTTGCTGGTTTAATTGTCGGTATTATAGCTTATATCACGTATAACCATTTAGTAGTAAAAACAAATAAGGTGGTGTATCAAATGGAAGCAAATTCTTTAGAATTTTTAGATCATCTAAACGAACCTATTTAATATGAATATACGCGGAAGAAATAAAGTAACGCCCGAATTCAATATGTCGTCTATGACGGATATTGTCTTTCTTTTACTTATATTTTTTATGATAGCTTCTACCTTGGTAACAACAAGTGCTATTGATATTTTACTGCCAAATGCCAGTGGAAAAACAGAGAATAAAAAATCTGTAGCTGTTAGTATTACTAAAGATTTGCGCTATTATGTAGATCAAAAATTAGTAGGTGAAAGTATGTTGGAAGGTGAACTTTTAACCGCTTTATCCAGTCAAGAAAAACCAACGGTTGTATTGCGTGCTGAAAAATCAGTGCCTGTTGATAATGTGGTTAAAGTAATGGATATAGCGAATAGAAATAAAATTAAAGTCATTTTAGCAGTTAAGCCAAATTAAAACGGCACATCTACCCATGAAATATTTAGAGACCAAACACGAACGGAATTCTGCCAAGATTACGACTTTAATAATCGTTATTTTGGTATTGCTGTTGTTTGTAGTGGGACCTCCATATATGGATCCACCGGAAGAATATGGCGTAGCTGTTAATTTTGGGAATTCAGATGTTGGCAGCGGAAACGTACAGCCAAAAGAACCTGTTAAATCCGAACCAAAAAACATAGAGCGTCCTCCGGAAGAAGCGGTAACAAAACCTCAAGAAACAAAACCAGAAGCGGCTGCTGCTGAAAAAACAAAAGCGGAAGATGTTATCACACAGAATAACGAAGAAGCATTAGCAATAGAAAAGAAAAAACAAGCCGACGCTAAAGCGAAAAAAATTGCAGATGCAAAAGCAAAAGCGCAAGCAGAAGCGGATGCCAAGGCAAAAGCGGAAGCCGAACAAAAAGCGAAAGAGCAGGCAGAGAAAGAGGCTAAAAAGAAAAAGCTAGACGCTTTAATTGGAGGCGTAAGTAAATCGGAAGGCACCACATCTGGTGGCGAAGGGGATGACAACAAACCGGGTGATAAAGGCCAATTAGATGGCAATCCGTATGCCACCAGCTATTTTGGCAATCCAGGTTCTGGTAGCGGAGGTGTAGGCTATGGTTTAAACGGACGAGGAAAGGCAACGTATCAAAAATTAAATCAAGATTGTAATGAGTCTGGAAGGGTTGTAGTTCGCATAGTGGTAAACCGAGAAGGTAATGTCATAGAAGCCAATCCAGGCGTTAAAGGCACGAATAATACGGCTAAATGTCTTCTGGAGCCAGCAAAAAAAATAGCTTTATCTCACAAATGGCGGCCAGATAGCAATGCGCCAGCAGCGCAAGTAGGATTTGTTGAAGTTAACTTCACTATAGGTCAATAATTTATGACATATCAAGATACTTTAAACTGGATGTTTTCAAAACTTCCCATGTATCAGCGACAAGGTAAAACGGCATTTAAAGCCAATTTGGACAATTCCATCCGTTTCGCACATCATTTAAATAACCCTCAAAATAGAATAAAAACCATTCATGTTGGAGGTACCAACGGTAAAGGTTCTACAAGTAATATGCTAGCTTCCGTTTTGCAAGAGGCAGGCTATAAAGTGGGTTTGTTTACATCACCACATTTAAAGGATTTTCGCGAGCGTATTCGTGTTAATGGCGAAATGGTCAGCAAAGAATATGTGGTTAATTTTATACAACACAATAAAGGCTATTTAGATATTTCTGGACTTTCCTTTTTTGAAATGACCTCCGGAATGGCCTTCAATTATTTTTGGAATGAAAAGGTGGATGTTGCCATAATTGAAGTCGGGCTAGGTGGTCGTTTGGATTCTACTAATATTATCACACCTGAACTGGCTATCATCACCAATATAGGCTTAGATCATACACAATTTTTAGGGGATACACTGGATAAAATAGCTTATGAGAAAGCCGGAATTATTAAAAATCAAATTCCAATAGTAATTGGTAAAACGCAAGCGGAGACAAAACCAGTTTTTCAAGAAGTAGCAAAAAGCTTGGAAGCACCAATTTTCTTTGCGGATCAGGTTGTTCATTCACATTATGAATCGGATTTAAAAGGCACATATCAATACGAAAATATTCAGACGGTGGTAAAGGCAATTGAAGTTTTAAAAACTCAAAACTTTATCATTGCTGATACTCATGTTAAAAACGGGTTATTACAAGTGGTTCGTAATACAGGGTTTCAAGGTCGTTGGCAGGTTTTGCAACAAAATCCTTTAATTATTTGCGATACAGCTCATAACTCGGAAGGCTTAAAGGTTGTGATGGAACAATTAATGAATTTGCCATATCAGGCGTTACATGTTGTTTTCGGAGTTGTAAATGATAAAGATATTGCCTCTATTTTACCGCTTTTACCAAAAAATGCAAGGTATTACTTCTGCAAACCCGATGTGCCAAGAGGTTTAGATGAAAATATTTTAAGAAATACCTTTAAGGAGCAAGGTTTTCAAGGAAACGCTTATAGTAGTGTAAATGATGCCTTTACGGCTGCAAAAAACACGGCACAGGCTGGTGATATTATATATATTGGAGGGAGCACTTTTGTTGTTGCAGAAATAATTTAATTTTTTCTCAAAAAAAGTTTTGCAATATGAAAAACTACTTTATATTTGCAATCCAATTACGAAGGGCGATTAGCTCAGTTGGTTCAGAGCACCTCGTTTACACCGAGGGGGTCGGGGGTTCGAATCCCTCATCGCCCACAAAAAGAAAGTCCGTTTTATACGGACTTTTTTTAGTTATAGGGGTCATTAACTCAGTTGGTTCAGAGTGTCACGTCGACAACGTGGAAGTCACTGGTTCGAATCCAGTATGACCCACATCAAGCGAAAATCTGCATGGAAATGCAGATTTTTTTATTTCACAAAACCCGCAAAGCTCGCTTTAAAGGGGTTTGTGAAATAAAAAAAGCTAGAATGCGTGAGCATACCGATGTACATTTGCAGGAGTGTGTTTATTCTGGATCAATGGAATTAATCCAAGAGCTTTAAGGTTAGACCTAACAGGTTTTAAAAACCTTTTAGGTCTTTTATAAAGCTCGCTTTAAAGGGGTTTGTGAAATAAAAAAAGCTAGAATGCGTGAGCATTCAGATGTACATTTGCGGTAGTAGGTTTATTCTGGATCAATGGAATTAATCCAAGAGCTTTAAGGTTAGACCTAACAGGTTTTAAAAACCTTTTAGGTCTTTTATAAAGCTCGCTTTAAAGGGGTTTGTGAAATAAAAAAAGCTAGAATGCGAGAGCATTCAGATTTACATTTGCAGGAGTGTGTTTATTCTGAATCAATGGAATTAATCCAAGAGCCTTAAGGTTAGACCTAACAGGTTTTAAAAACCTTTTAGGTCTTTTATAAAGTTCGCCTTAAAGGGGTTTGTGAAATAAAAAAAGCTAGAATGCGTGAGCATACCGATGTACATTTGCAGGAGTGTGTTTATTCCGGATCAATGGAATTAATCCAAGAGCCTTAAGGTTAGACCTAACAGGTATTTAAAACCTTTTAGGTCTTTTATAAAGCTCGCTTTAAAGGGGTTTGTGAAATAAAAAAAGCTAGAATGCGTGAGCATTCAGATTTACATTTGCAGGAGTGTGTTTATTCTGGATCAATGGAATTAATCCAAGAGCCTTAAGGTTAGACCTAACAGGTTTTAAAAACCTGTTAGGTCTTTTATAAAGCTCGCCTTAAAGGGGTTTGTGAAATAAAAAAGCTAGAATGCGTGAGCATACCGATGTACATTTGCGGTAGTAGGTTTATTCTGGATCCATGGAATTAATCCAAGAGCAGTAAGGTTTAACCTATCAAATTTTTAAAACTTGTTAGGTTATACATCGTAAATGGTGTTTAGGATTTGGTTTAAAAATAAATTCAATTCTGATCTTAATCTAGTAATTCCAATACACGCTCCAAAGCCATGCCTCTAGAGCCTTTTATTATTACTAGTGCATTGTTTAGCGTTTCTACATTGAAAGTCTCTTTAAAAGCTTGAAATGATTTGTGAAAGGTTATTTTTGAATCAGTACTTGTAGCTTTGTAGAAATTTTCACCTAAAAAGAAGACTTTATCAATTTGAAGTGTGCCGGCTAAATTGACAATTGCTTGATGTTCCTTTTCAGCGTCAGGTCCTAATTCAAACATGTCACCCAAAATGGCAATTTTATGAGGATGTTCTTGTTTTGAAAAATGCTCCAATGCAACCATCATACTAGAAGGATTAGCATTGTAAGCGTCTAAAATTATGCGGGTTGTTCCTTTGGTGATAATTTGTGAACGATTATTAGTTGGAATATAATTCTCAATGGCTTTTTGAATATCAGAATCATCGACTTCAAAATAATTTCCTATAGTAATAGCGGCAGCTATATTATTAAAATTATAAGCTCCAATTAAGTTACTAGTAATAGTTTGGTCATGATACGATAAACTAACAAAAGGTTTAGCATCTAAAAACTGAATGTGTAATTGATTTTTGTTATCGGAAGGGCCAAAAGGGATTGTTTTAGCATTTTTGGTTTTATCTACTTGAATCGTATCTGCTGAGTTAATAAATATTGATTTATTATGTGATATCAAATACTTATACAATTCACTTTTACCGATTATAACACCTTCAACGCCTCCAAACCCCTCTAAATGCGCTTTTCCAAAATTGGTGATATAGCCGTAATCTGGTTTTGAAATATGGCATAAAAAGGCAATTTCCTTTTGGTGATTTGCACCCATTTCAACCACACCTATTTCAGTCGCTTTGGTCATGGACAAAAGTGTTAATGGCACGCCAATATGATTATTTAAATTACCGATAGTAGCCGTTGTTCTAAATTTTTTGGAAAGCACAGCATGAATCAACTCTTTTGTCGTTGTTTTTCCGTTGCTACCGGTGAGTGAAATAATAGGAATCCCTAAATAGTCCCGATGGAAAGTGGCAAGTTTTTGTAAGGTTTCTAATACATCCTGTACGAGAATGGTTTGATGGTTTTGGAAAAATTTAGGATTATCAATAACAACGTATTTAGCCCCATTTTCAAGGGCTTGTTTGGCAAAGCTATTACCATCAAAATTATCGCCTTTGAGCGCAAAAAATAGGCATTCTTGAGTGATTTTTCGCGTATCTGTACAAACGCTTTTGCATTCTAAAAAACGTTTATGAAGGGTATGTAGTTCCATAAAATAAAAGTATAAAAAAAGTCCTGACTACGGTCAGGACTTTTTGAAATTTTTATAACTAAATTAATTAGTTTTTCCTTTTGTTTTTGTTTTCTGATTTAGAACCTACACGAGACATGGCACATCTAAATCCAATATAATCAGTTGCCATATTTTGTGGGAAATAACGACGTTGAGCAGGATCTAACCAATACTCTCTGTCTTTCCATGAACCACCTTTATAAACACGAACTTCATCGTTAATTAAAGATGTACGCTTATCAGAACGGTCATACTCACGAATTAAAGCACCTGTTGAATCTGTTTCAACATTGTGATTTGGTGAGTTGTACATTTTTCTAGTATGCGTTGTTTCACTAGAACCGTCTTCCATTTCATTAAAACCATCACGGTAATCACGAGATGAACGCTGATCACCATCTCTATAATTTCTGTTATCGCTGGTATCAAAGTTTGTTCTTAAATAGGTTTCGTTTTCATCAACTGGTACTTGGTGAATTTCACCAGGTAAGTTTCTGGCAATTACTTTTCCGTTTGGTAAAGTATCAAACTTAATCTCATCACTCGTTACAATGCGTACGGTACCATCTTCATTTAATTCGTTTTTGGTATACACATTTCCACGGTAGTAATTAAAATCACTCATCTCATCATCAACAATAGGTCTGTAAACATCAGCAACCCATTCGGCTACGTTTCCAGCCATATCATATAATCCAAAATCATTTGGCTCGTAAGATTTTACAGCATTTGTAATATCAGCACCATCATCAGACCATCCAGCAATTCCGCCGTAATCTCCTTTACCTTGCTTAAAGTTAGCTAATTGATCACCTCTTACTTTACGTTTTCCTGAACGTGTATACTGACCATCCCATGGATATTTCTTACGGCCTCTATACACATTGTAACTACGAATAGATGTTAAGCCTAAAGCGGCATACTCCCATTCTGTTTCTGTTGGTAATCTATATTTTGGTTGAAGGATTCCCGTTTCACGAGTTGCATAAACATTAATTGGATCACCTGCTGCATTAGTTTGTACACGACGACGTGTGTTTTCTGGATCAGTAAGTGCTGTGTTTCCACCGTAAACTTGCGAAGGTGCGTTAATATACGTGTCCGTGTTAAATGTAGCATCAGCAGATACTTCGTTTATTTTAGCATCTCTTTGTATAAAACCTGCTTCTTCTAAATTCAATTCGTTAACACGATCTGAACGCCAATTTGCAAATTCAACTGCTTGAATCCAACTTACACCAACAACCGGGTATTCTGCATAACCCGGATGACGTAAATAGTTTTCAGTCATTACTTCATTATACCCCAAGCGATTTCTCCAAACAAGAGTATCGGGAAGAACACCATCATAAATAGCTCTAAAGTTATTTTCAGTTGGTGGATAAATTCGTTTAATCCAATCTAAATACTCTAAATACATTAAATTGGTAACTTCCGTTTCATCCATATAAAAGGATTGTACATGTTGCTGATTTGGTGAATTATTCCAATCATGCATAACATCGTCTTGAACTCTACCCATAGTAAATGTTCCTCCTTCTACAAATACAAGTCCAGGTCCTGCTTCTTGTCCTTTAAAACTAGTATTGTATTGGAATCCTCCATCTCTAGAGTTAATATCAAAACCGGTTGCTCGAGAACTGTTTGAGCCTGATCGTTTACAACCAACAGCTGTAACAGCTACTGCTAAAACTAACAATAATTTTATTGTTAATACATTTTTCATATCCATACGTTTAAGTAAGCTAAAAATATTTTTGGTGACGCAATATAAGAATTATGCGTAATAATACAAGTAATTATTTAATATTTACTTAAAATATTATGCGGTTCATCCTATTTATCAAGCATTTTAACGATGCTTTTTTTGCATTTCTCCGTTGTTTTGTTACACTATAACGACCGATTATATTTTTTATTATGGAAATTTGAATTCATTTTCTTAAAATTGTTTGATTTTTAATAATAAGCGACACTAAATTGCGTTATTTGTGTAATGAAAAAGAAATTATTACTATTTGCCTTGCTCATTTCTGTTATGGCTTTTTCCCAGCAGAAGCGATTCAACATCACTTGGAATGGTACTAAAACCATAGCAAACGAAAGCTTTTCTATAAAAGTTCCTGCGTTCAATGAGGAGCATTTTAGTTACGGTTTATCCAATGGCTTGGAGTTTATTGCACAATGGGATATTCCGCAATTAATTAACGAGAATTCCGTGCAGATTTCTAATGTGAGCTATGCGGCAATTTCAAAAAGTGACTTAAAAGATGTTGACTTAAAAACAATTCCGAATGCCATAAAATATAGTCTTAATAATAGTATTAGTCGGAATAAAAGTGGCGCCTTTTTAACAGTTTCACCAATTATAAGAGAAAATGGGGTGTATAAAAAAGTAACGGCCTTCACGATTAATTATAATACCCAAAATAGTCATAGAGCATCCAATAGATCAAATATTGTAAATTCTGTTTTGAGCTCGGGTTCTTGGTATCGCTTTCAGGTAGATAAGTCGGGAGTTTTTAAAATATCCAGACAGTTTTTACAGCAATTAGGAATAAATATGGACGCTGTGGATCCTAGAACTATAAAGCTTTATGGTAATGGTGGACGCATGATTCCTTATTCCAATGCAGAACCTTATCCATATGATTTAGCTGAAAATGCCATTCGTATTATAGGTGAATCGGATGGGTATTTTCATGATGGAGATTATATTATGTTCTATGCGCAAGGGCCAAATGGATATGATGTAAAAAGAAATACCAATATTAACGCCTATAATTCTGTAACCTATTACTATATAAATATAAGTCAAGGAAACGGGAAGCGCATCCAACCCATGATTCAACCTTCTGGTTCTGTAGATATGATGATTGATACGTTTCAGGACTATCAATATCACGAAGTAGATGAATACAATTTAGCAAGTGTGGGTAGACGTTGGTTTGGAAACAGATTTGATATTGAAACCTCGCAAACCTTCGATTTTTCATTTCCAAATATTGTACCTTCAATTCCAGTAAGACTTACAACGTATGTAGCATCTACATCTGAAATTCCTACAACTATGGATTTGAAGGTAAATGCCACATCTGTAGCTAATTTAACCATTCCGGCTGTTACAGAAACAACGTTAGTAAGTGAATCCGTATTTAATGGTAATGTAAATGTGTCGAATGCAAATATTGCTATTACACTAGATTATAATAATGGTGGTAACCCTTCCGCCTTGGGTTATTTAGATTATATCTCCTTGGAAGCGACACGCGAATTAAAATTTGCAGGTGGTCAGTTTGAGTTCTATAACCGTGCCGTTGCAGGAGCATCTGGTATTGGGCAGTATAATCTTACAAACGCCACACAAGTGAATGAGGTATGGGACATAACGGATATATATAATATTAGGAATTATAGTAATACAGGTTCAAACTCAACTATTTCCTTTACATCCAATTTAGGTTCCTTAAAGAAATATGCTGTAGTAGCTGCACCTAGTTTTCATGAACCCATCATGGTTTCAAATCCTTATGTAAGCAATCAAAATTTAAAAGGGTCTATTTTTAATAATGCACAGGGCGTTTTTGAAGATATAGATTATATAATTATTGCGCGTGGTGACATGGTTGGCCAAGCCGAACGTTTAGCTCAAATTAATAGAGCGCAGTATGGATTGAATGTTAAAGTGGTTAACTTAAGTAATATTTATTTAGAATTTGGACCAGGCGCTCAAGATATAGGAGCTATTCGGAACTTTGTGAAATATGTTTATGATAATGCTAGTTCACCGGAAAGACGCTTAAAATATTTATGTTTATTTGGTGATGGGTCTTTTGATTATAAAGACAGAATACCAAATAACACCAACATAATTCCTTCATGGCATGCCTATGATAGTTTTAATTTAACGAGCTCGTTTGTTTCAGATGATTTTTATGGCATGATGGATCCCAATGAAGGTGAAATGCAAACATCCGATAAATTAGACATTGCTGTTGGTCGTATTTTAGCAGATTCGCCTCAACAAGCATCAGAAATGGTAGATAAAGTGGCGTCGTATTACGTGGAAGCTTCGTATGGAAATTGGCGTAATAATGTGGTTGTAATTTCTGATGATGTGGATGAATCTTGGGAAAAAGATATTCAATTAACAACCAATACCATTGGCGATAATATTACAGCAGAAAAAAGCTTTATAAATGTAACTAAAATTCATTCGGATGCCTTTGTTCAGCAATCTTCAGCTGGTGGTAATACTTATCCCGCGGTAAAAACGGCCATGGTCAATGCTATAGAAAGCGGTGTTTTAGTGGTGAATTATTTTGGACATGGCGGTGAAGATGGTCTGACTAAAGAACGAATTTTTGAAAAACCCGATGCGCAGAACTTAAATAATGTATGTAAGCTTAATTGCTTTGTAACGGTAACCTGTGAATATACACGTTTTGATAACCCATTCCGTCCTACAGCAGGTGAATACACCTATTGGAATAAAGATGGTGGTGCCATTGGACTGATTACAACCACACGTCAAATTTTTGTGAGCGTTGGTATTTCCTTTAATATTGCCCTAACGGAGTACTTATTTTCCTATAATCCAGATGATGATTATGCAGATGATGAGTACCCAAGTATGGCTGAAGCCTTAAGGTTAACCAAGGTTAGTTCGGGCATTTCAGGAATTGGTCAAAGACGCTTGGTGTTCTTTATAGGTGATCCAGCTATGAAATTAACATTCCCAAAACCAAATGTGCGATTAACAGCTGTTAATGATGTTCCTGTTAGTCAACCAACACCAACTTTAAAGGCATTAAGTCGAGCTAAATTAGCTGGAGAAGTAACGGATTTAACGGGTAATGTGCTTTCAAATTACAATGGTGTGCTTTCGGTTAATATATATGACAAAAAGATACAGCGTACTACTTTAGCAAATGATAATGTTCAAGAAGGTGGTCAGCTTATTAAAATGGACTTTGAAACGCTGGGCGCCACAATCTTTAGAGGTCAAGCTTCTATTACCAATGGGCAATTTGAATTTGAATTTATAGTGCCAAGAGATATAGGTATTCCAGAAGGTAATGGCCGTATTAGTTTTTATGCGAAAAAAACCAATGCACTCGATGATCAATCGGGCGCTAATAGTAGCTCTGTAATAATAGGGGGGCTAAATCAAGATGCTCCGGAAGATGCCATCGGGCCCGTTATTCAGTTGTATATGAATGATGAAAACTTCGTGTCTGGTGGAATTACCAATAAGTCGCCTAGTTTATTAGTCAAATTGGAAGATGAAAACGGAATTAACACCGCTAGCGGAATTGGTCATGACATTGTGGCTATTTTAGATGGAGACGAAACGAATCCGTTTGTGTTAAATGATTATTATCAAACTGAAATTGATGATTATCAGCGTGGTACTGCCAATTTTCCACTGCGCGATATAGCGCCAGGACTACACACACTAACAGTGAAAGCGTGGGATGTGTATAATAACTCATCTGTTTCAGAAATTCAATTTGTGGTACATGACGAGAATCAGAGCCTTGTTATCGAAAATGTTTTAAATTACCCAAATCCTTTTGTTAATTACACCGAGTTTTGGTTTAATCACAATAGTTCGGATGCTTTAGACGTTTCAGTACAGATATTCACCGTTTCGGGTAAATTGGTGAAAACAATCAATGGACAAACCAATTCTTCCGAATGTTGTGGAAAAGGTACGTCCGTTTTATCACGAGATATTGTTTGGGATGGTCGTGACGATTTTGGAGATAAAATTGGAAAAGGTGTTTATATCTATAAACTAACCGTAAGATCGCCACTATTAAATAAATCCGTTGAAAAAATTGAGAAACTTGTAATACTTTAATAATACTTTATATTTGCTAAATAAAATCAATACATGAAAAATCAAATTTTAATACTATTTACTCTTGTTTTTGCACACCAGATATATGCGCAAACAGTTGTTTTACCAAATACAAATGATTCGCGTGTAATTACCACAGGTTTACCATTTGTGTTAATTGCTGCCGATGCGCGCGCAGCATCCATGGGAGATATGGGAGTTGCTACTGGCGTTGATGTGTTTTCACAACAATGGAACCCGTCCAAATATGCGTTTTCAGAAACAAAACAAGGTATTGGTGTTAGCTATACACCCTACTTAAGTAGTTTAGTAAAAGATATATTTTTAGGTAATTTAACCTACTTCAACAGAATAAACGAACGTAGTGCTTTTGCTGCTAGTTTTAGATATTTCTCTTTAGGTGAAATTGAGTTAGTTCAAGATGAATTTTCTCAAGCACTTATTGAAAAACCAAACGAAATGACCATTGATGCATCCTACTCCTTAAAATTAAGTGAGCAGTTTGCTATGTCTGTTGCTATGCGTTATTTACGGTCTGATTTAAAAATTGGAGCAATTGATGCAGATGCCATTCCAGCAAGTACATTTGGTGTGGATATTTCGGGGTATTACCAAAGTGAAGAGCAAGCCTATGCAACCTTTAATGGTCGTACTCGTTTGGGATTCGCTATTCAAAATATTGGGCCAAAATTTAAATATGATGAAGGAGGTCAAGAAAACTTTCAACCTACAACCTTGCGTTTAGGTGGTGGCTTCGATTTTATATTAGATGATTTTAATAAAGTATCTATAACAGGTGAAGTTACCAAATTGTTGGTGCCAACACCACCTATTTATGGAACGGAATTTAACTACACCGATAATAATGGGAATGGAGTATATGATCCAGAAAACGGAACAGATAATACCGATACTGATGCTTTAGGAAGTGTTGTTACACCCAATGTTATCATAGAAGGTCAAGATCCAAACGTAGGCTTTTTTAAAGGTATGTTTCAGTCCTTTGGTGATGCACCAGGCGGATTTAGTGAAGAAATGCAAGAATGGACATGGGCTTTAGGAGCGGAATATATGTATCAAGATTCCTTTGGTTTTAGAGCGGGATATTTCCATGAAAGTTCAACAAAAGGAGCGAGACAATTTTTCGCCATTGGTGCCGGCTTTAAGTATAATGTAATTGGTATCGATTTATCATACTTATTCTCGGCGTCACAAGTAAAGAGTCCTTTAGAAAATACGTTGCGTTTTTCATTAACGTTTAATTTAGGACCTGGAACATATAGAGAGTATTAAAATATGTATAGGAATAAAACAAAAAACTATTGCAAACCGCAATAGTTTTTTTGTCTCATATAGTTTCTTAATTTCGTAGATATAAATAGATTATGAAAGAAATAAAAATTGAATCCATTCTTCAGGTTTATGATGATTTTGATGAGTTGCCAGAAGCGGTAGCATCTTTAATGACACAAGCTTCTGAAGCTAGAAGTAGAGCCTATTCCCCGTACTCTAACTTTAGTGTTGGGGCAGCCTTATTGCTAGACAATGATGAAATTATTACAGGTAATAATCAGGAAAATGCATCGTATCCGTCTGGATTATGTGCCGAACGTACAGCTATTTATTATGCAGGCTCCCAATTTCCCGATGCTAAAGTAGTTAGAATGGCTATTATTGCAGGTTCTAATATTAAGCATACCATGGCGCCAATTCCACCATGTGGTGCATGCCGTCAAGCAATTGCCGAATATGAAGTGAAGCAAAATGCACCTATTGAAATCTATTTTATGGGTGAAACAGGAAAGGTTGTTAAATCAGAATCGCTTGCCAATCTATTACCTTTAATTTTTGATAAGACTTTTCTTTAGAGTTTTTGACTTCATAAAGTGAGGTTTATAGTAATTTTTACGATTTTCGGTTTTTTCGTTAATAAGTAAAGTGTTACTTTTGTTTATTCGTTTATCAAATTAACGTAACCAATGCAAAAGATAACCAAAGAAGTATACCTAAAGTGGTATGAGGACATGTATTTCTGGAGAAAGTTTGAAGACAAACTAGCAGCCGTTTACATTCAACAAAAAGTAAGAGGATTTCTTCATTTATATAATGGTCAAGAGGCCATATTAGCAGGCGCTTTGCATGCTATGGATTTAACCAAAGATAAAATGATAACTGCGTATAGAAATCACGTTCAGCCAATTGGTATGGGTGTGGACCCTAAACGTGTTATGGCGGAACTATATGGTAAAGCAACAGGTACCTCTCAAGGACTAGGTGGCTCCATGCATATTTTTTCAAAAGAACACCGTTTTTATGGTGGTCACGGTATTGTTGGTGGTCAAATTCCATTAGGTGCCGGTATTGCATTTGGAGATAAGTATCATGATCGTGATGCCGTTACACTATGTTGTTTTGGTGATGGTGCTGCTAGACAAGGTTCACTTCACGAAACCTTCAACATGGCTATGCTTTGGAAATTGCCAGTTGTTTTTGTTTGTGAAAATAATGGCTACGCCATGGGAACCTCTGTTGAACGTACAGCCAACCATACCGATATTTGGAAGCTTGGTTTAGGCTACGAAATGCCTTGCGGCCCTGTAGATGGTATGAATCCAATAAAAGTAGCGGAAGCGTTTGATGAAGCTATTCAACGCGCTAGACGTGGAGATGGCCCTACATTTTTAGAGCTTAAAACCTACCGTTATAGAGGACATTCCATGAGTGATGCGCAGCATTATAGAACCAAAGATGAGGTTGCCGAATACAAGAAAATTGATCCAATTACCCAAGTAAAAGAAATTATTCTTGAAAAGAAATACGCAACCGAAGCAGAAATTAAAGTAATTGATAAACGTGTGAGAGCTTTAGTGGACGAATGTGAAAAGTTTGCCGAAGATTCGCCGTATCCAGAAAAGAACGTGATGTACGACGCTGTTTACGATCAAGAAGATTACCCATTCATACAACATAAACTATAAACAATGGCTGAAATTATAAATATGCCACGTTTAAGCGATACCATGGAAGAAGGTACCGTTGCCACGTGGTTGAAGCAAGTTGGAGATAAGATAGAAGAAGGTGATATCCTTGCTGAAATTGAAACTGATAAAGCCACGATGGAATTTGAATCGTTTCACGAAGGCACCTTATTACATATTGGTGTTCAAGAAGGAGAAACAACTAAAGTAGATGAGCTTTTGGCTATTATTGGCGAGGAAGGTGAAGATATTTCAGATTTGATAAAAGGAGATTCAACAACCAAAAAAGAAGAAGATACATCTGAATCTGCGGATGCAGACGAGGACGATTCTGAAAATGAGTCTAAAAAAGAGTCAGAAGATAAATCTAAAGGTAAAGACGCTGAAGATTCTTCTAAAGACGATACAGACAAGGAAACTGAATTACCAGAAGGTGTAACCGTAGTTACCATGCCACGATTAAGTGACACTATGGAAGAAGGGACGGTTGCTACCTGGTTGAAAAAAATTGGTGATACGGTTGAAGAAGGTGAAATTTTAGCAGAAATTGAAACTGACAAAGCCACGATGGAATTCGAATCTTTTCAATCTGGTACTTTATTACATATCGGTTTAGAGGAAGGCGAAACGGCAAAGGTAGATGCCCTTTTAGCTATTATTGGTCCAGAAGGAACAGATGTTTCAGCTGTTGCTAAAAACTTTAAAGCGGAAGGAACTTCAGATAAACAAGAAGATCAGCCGAAATCAGAAAAATCAGAACCAAAAAAAGAAGATAAAAAAGAGCCTAAGAAAGAAACGGTCATTCAGAGCGAAAGCAGAGAATCATCAAGTTCATCTTCTACGTCAAATTCAAGCGGACGCGTATTCATTTCGCCATTAGCAAAAAAAATGGCTGAAGAACGCGGAATAGATATTTCACAAATAACAGGATCTGCCGAAAATGGACGTATTGTAAAACGCGATGTCGAGAACTTTAAGCCTAGCGCAACCTCCGCAGCAGCTGTTGGGAAATTTGTACCAACAGGTGAAGAGGATTTTGATGAGGTGAAACATTCGCAAATGCGTAAAGTAATTGCCAAGCGCTTAGCAGAATCTAAATTTACGGCACCACATTACTATTTAAATGTGGAGTTTGATATGGAAAATACTATGGCGTTCCGTGAGCAATACAATTCCATTCCAGATATAAAAATTTCATATAACGATATTATTGTAAAAGCTTGTGCCTTGGCTTTAAAGAAACATCCACAAGTAAACTCACAATGGTTTGATGATAAAATGAAACTAAATAATCACGTTCATATTGGTGTTGCGGTTGCAGTTCCAGACGGATTAGTGGTACCTGTGGTGCGTTTTGCAAATGAGCAATCCTTACCTCAAATTGGCGCTGCTGTTAGGGAATACGCAGGAAAAGCGAAAAACAAGAAATTAACGCCTCAAGAAATGGAAGGCAGTACGTTTACCATTTCTAATTTGGGTATGTTTGGAATTGAAAGTTTTACATCTATTATCAATCAGCCAAACTCTGCTATTTTATCTGTTGGCGCTATTTTAGAAAAGCCGGTGGTAAAAAATGGCCAAGTAGTTGTAGGAAATACCATGAAGTTAACCATGGCTTGCGATCACAGAACGGTTGATGGCGCTACAGGATCGGAATTTCTTTTAACTTTAAAAGGTTATATTGAGAATCCAATAACCATGTTAGTGTAATTTATAATTAAAAAGTATAACCTTATATATTTAGAAAATCCTGCTAAACCAAGCAGGATTTTTTTATATTTAAACTTTAATCAAAGGTCAATAATTTTATCGCCAAACATGTCATTTAGTTTAAGAAAGCAAGCTTGTTTGAAGCATTTCTTAATAAGGTAATAATTTATAGAAACAGTTCCGAGATGTATTGGAACCAAAACCAAAAAACGAGTCTGCAAAAGACAGACAATAAAAATTTACTCATGAAAAAGCTCATTTTATTATTTGTTGCTATCAGTATTTTTAGCTGTAAGGCAAAACAAGAAAATCATCAAGTTAAAACTGGTGAAAATATTTCTATAACAGCTAGTGAGGTCAAGGAAACCGTTTCTTTCCTGGCGTCCGATGATCAAATGGGACGTGGTACGGGAAGTGTGGGTATAGACGTTTCTGCAAATTATATTGAAAAGCAATTAAAAGAGTTTGGTGTTAAACCTTATTATGATACCTATAGGGATCATTTTAAAGTTCAAGAAATGGATGCCTATAACGTTGTAGGGTTTTTAGAGGGAACCGATGCAACGCTAAAAAATGAAATTATCATTATTGGTGCTCATTATGATCATATTGGAACGAAAGCTAAAATGGTTGCATCCGATTCAATTGCTAATGGCGCCAATGATAATGCCGCGGGAACATCATCCGTTTTGGCCATGGCGCGCTATTTTGGAGCTAAAAAATCCAATAAACGTAGTTTAATGTTTGTGTTGTTTTCGGCGGAAGAAATGGGCTTATTGGGCTCTAAACATTTAGCTAATAGACTCAAAGATGAAAACGCTAACTTATATACCGTAGTAAATATGGAAATGATTGGTGTGCCTTTTAAAGATCGCGACTATGTAGCTTTTTTAACGGGTTATGGTAAGTCCAATATGGCTGAAAAAATTAACGCTTATGTAGGGGCTAATTTTTTAGGAGAATCTGAAGTGGCTAAACAGTACAATTTATTTAAAGCATCCGATAATTATCCGTTTTATGACGTGTTTAAAATGCCTTCACATACCATTTCGTCCTGCGATTTATCAAATTATGATTTCTACCATCATGTTGGTGACGAAATAGATAAATTGGATTATGACCACATGGCGAGTTTAATTAATCAATTAATTCCAGGTATTGAAAAAATGAGTAATACGGCAACCCAAGAAATTAAAATGCACGATGAGTAAAAATGTTATAATTACGGGAACAAGCAGAGGAATTGGGTTTGAATTAGTCAAACAGTTTTCAGAAAAAGGCTATCAAGTTTTAGCATTGTCAAGAAATGCAAAACCCATTTTAGACTTAAAGCTGCTTAATGTAACGGCTTTTCCTTTCGATTTATCAAAAAAAGCGGACTTTCATAAAGTGGAAACCTTTGTGAAAAACGAATGGGGCCACGTAGATATTCTAATTAATAATGCCGGTGCACTTCTCAATAAACCCTTTTCGGAAACCACATTGGGAGATTTTGAATTCGTATATAAAACCAATGTGTTTGGCGTTGCAGAGATGACACGTGTTATATTGCCGTTTATGAAAACTCAAAGTCATGTGCTAACTATTAGCTCAATGGGTGGCGTTCAAGGTAGTATGAAATTTCCTGGCCTTGCAGCTTATAGCTCTAGTAAAGGAGCTGTTATAACCTTAACAGAATTATGGGCAGAGGAGTATAAAGAATCGGGTATCTGTTTTAATGTATTAGCATTGGGCGCTGTTCAAACGGAAATGCTTGAAGAGGCGTTTCCAGGATTTGAAGTGCCCATGACACCAAAATCTATGGCAAATTATATTTTTGACTTTTCTACAACCGGTCAAAAATACTATAACGGCAAACTATTACAGGTGTCCAATTCCACGCCGTAAAATTCTTTATGTCAGAATATTGAACGTTTTGTTTAACGTTTGCTTAAGAATTTTTCTTACTTATCATACCATTTAAAGTAATTATTTGGCACTTTGTAGAATAAATTTTTAAGAAAGAATAAATAGTGCTTCATTTGATTAAATATTAATTATTATGAGGGAAAATCAACTATTTAAAGGCTTATTAATGAGTCTTATTTTCATGGCTTGTGCGTTGCAAACTACAGCGCAAGTTTTTCAACGCGCTGATGCGGTTTCTGGTTTAGGAAACCTTGAACAAAATAGTGGTGTTGCCGTTGCAGATTATGATGGTGATAACGTTATGGATATTTTTGTAGTAGCCGAAGCCATTGATGTAAACGGTATTGAGCGAACACACAGTAAATTATTTAAAAATAATAACGACGGTTCCTTTACAGATGTAACGGTAGCTGCTGGATTAAATAATATGCTAATTTCAGATTATAGTCAAGATGGTGTGTTTTATAGCTTTGACGGATTTAAACAAGGTGCTTTTTGGGGGGATTATAATAATGATGGTTTCCCAGATTTGTTTATAACCAACACCTTTAATGTGTTATTATATCAAAATAACGGCGATGGTACATTTTCTAATATCACAGCAAGTGCGGGATTTAATTTAGCCACTACTTGTCAGTATATGGGAGCCACTTGGTTTGATTATAATAACGATGGGTTTTTAGATATCTATATTAATGATTGGGGTGGATGTTCTTCAAACCTTTTATATCGTAATAATGCAGATGGTACTTTTACAGATGTAACCGTTTCTACTGGAATTGCTGAAGTAACGCCTAGAGAGAGCTTTACAGCCATGCCTTTTGATTTTAATCAAGATGGGTTTATAGATTTATACGTAAGTAATGATTTTGATGAAATTAATTATTTGTATATCAATAATGGTGGCACCAGTTTTACAGAGCAAGCTAGCGCCGTTGGTTTAAATAATAATTTTGATGACATGGGTATTGCCATGGGCGATTATAATAATGATGGTTTTTTTGATTTTTTTATAACAGGAATAGATGAAACCGCTTTATTTACCAATACAGGAACCAATACATTTACAGAGAATAGTTTAGCCAATAATATTGCTGGTAACGGATGGGCTTGGGGTACCAAGTTTGCCGATTTCGATTTAGACGGTGATGAAGATTTGTTTATTGCAAATGGATATACGTTCGAAAATAGAAATGCAGAATATAATGTATACTATAAAAACAAATATGTTGAAGGAGATAATAATTTTGAAAATGCAACCATAGCATCAAACCTTCATGATTTAACAATTAGTATTGAAGCCGTTGATTTTGATTATGACAATGATGGTGATTTAGATTTATACCTGACCAATAGTGATATAAACTCCTTTTTATATGAAAATACGTTATTAAATGTGGGTGATCCAAATCCCGTACATTTCTTTAAATTGTCTTTGGAAGGAACAACTTCTAACAAAAGTGCTATCGGTACAGAAGTAACAATTACTACCGCTTCTGGGACTTTTAAACGTTACTTTAATGGTGTTGGATTTTTAGGTCAGAGCATCAAACCCGTTCATTTTGGTTTAAATACAGATACGCAAATTAGTGATGTTACAATTAAGTGGCCGTCAGGTACTGTAGAGTCGTATCAAAATATTGCCGCTGATTCACACTTTAAAGCAACTGAAGGTGCAGGTATGGTGGATTTAATGATTTCACCAAGTGTTAAAATATTTGGTTGTACAGATCCTACGTCATGTTCCTACAATCCGTCAGCAACAGTTGATGATGGTTCATGTACCTATTTGGCTTCTGATGTTATTTCAGGTACTACAATAGTAGGTTTTTTAGACGAAGAAACATATACCTACCCGTTATCTGATCCTAGCTCAACTCTTGCATGGACGGTTACAGGAGGAGAATTAGTTAGTGGTCAAGGAACAAATAGTCTTACTGTAAAATGGGGAATAAATGACACAGGAAAAATAACCGTAAAAGAAACGAGCACCTTATGTTCAAGTCCAGTGGTTGAATTGGACGTAGATATCGTTATTTATGAAACACCAGACAATGTGTCCATTGCTAGACTTTGGAATGAGGCGTTACTTGAGGCCATTAGAAAAGATTTTGCTAGACCAACCGTACACGCTAGAAATTTATTTCATTCCAGTGTTGCTATGTATGATATATGGGCAATTTATGATAAAATTGAAAACCCAGGAAATGGACAACACGGTGATCCATATTTAGTAGGAAATACAGTGCATGGTTTTACGAGCACACTGCAAGCTTTTTCACCATTAGAAGGTAATACAGCGTCCGTTAATAAAGCGGTTAGTTACGCTATGTATAGATTATTAACCCATAGGTTTCAAAATTCACCTGGTGTTTTTCAAACACAACAACGTTTTAATTTTTTAATGGATCAGTTAGGTTATAGCACTGGAGTAACATCTACGGATTATACTTCTGGTAATGCTGCTGAACTTGGAAACTATATTGGGCAAATACTTATAGATTACGGAAATTCGGATGGCGCAAGAGAAGCTACAGGTTATGATAATGCGTATTATCAGCCGGTTAACCCACCGTTAGCACCAGCTTATGAAGCCGTTTCGTTAACAGATCCTAATCGCTGGCAATCATTAAGTTTAGATACATATATTGACCAAAGTGGAAATTTAATTGATGGTGATGTTATTAACTTTTTAAGCCCTGAATGGGGAGATGTAACACCTTTTGCTATGTCAAGTGGTGATAAGGATATCTTTCAAAGAGATGGTGATGATTATAGTGTATACCACAATCCTGCAAATCCACCATATATAGATAACACCAATACAAGTGTTTCAAGCGAGGCCTATAAATGGAATTTTTCTATGGTGTCCGTTTGGGGTTCTCATTTAGATCCAGCTGATGGTGTTATGTGGGACATTTCACCTGGCGCTATTGGAAATACGCCTATTTCTTCATTTCCAACCGATTATACACAATACCCAACGTTTTATAATCGTGTGGTTGGAGGCGATCCAGGAACTGGACGTAATTTAAACCCTGTAACTAATCAGCCTTACCAGCCACAAGTTGTGCCTCGTGGTGATTATACGCGTGTATTAGCAGAATTCTGGGCAGATGGTCCAGATTCTGAAACGCCTCCAGGTCACTGGTTTACATTGTTAAATCATGTGTCTGATAATCCATTATTGGAGAAAAAACTGAATGGAACAGGAGACGTATTGGAACCTGTAGAATGGGATGTGAAATCGTATTTTATTTTAGGTGGTGCCATGCATGATGCGGCCATTACAGCTTGGAGTATTAAAGGATGGTATGATTATATTCGTCCAATTTCAGCTATTCGTTATATGGCCGATTTAGGTCAAAGTTCAGATGACCAATTAGCTAGCTATCACCCACAAGGAATTAAGCTTGAACCTGGTTTTGTTGAATTGGTAGAATCTGGCGATCCACTTGCTGGTGGTTTCGACCAAAATGTTGGTAAAATTAAATTATACTCTTGGAAAGGTCCTGACTTTGTTAGTAATACGGACACCGATACGGCTGGAGTAGGTTGGATTTTATCTGAAAACTGGTGGCCTTACCAAAGACCATCGTTTGTAACACCACCTTTTGCTGGTTTTATTTCAGGACATTCTACGTACTCAAGAGCGGCTGCTGAAGTTATGACCCTCATTACAGGAGATGAATATTTCCCTGGAGGAATGGGTGAGTTTGTAGCCTATAAAAATGATTTTTTAGTTTTTGAAGAAGGTCCATCTGTGGATATTACCTTGCAATGGGCAACATATCGTGATGCATCAGATCAATGTAGTTTATCAAGAATCTGGGGCGGAATTCATCCACCAGCTGATGATATCCCAGGCCGTATAATTGGTGAAACTATTGGTATTGAAGCATACAATTTTGCGATACCTTACTTTAATGGTTCTACATTAGGAGTTGATAGTTTTGCTTTGAATACATCAACTATTTATCCAAATCCAGTAACTTCTGGTGGGACGATTAATATTACCCATGCAAACCCAGATGATAACTATAAATTATATGATGTTAGTGGTCGTTCCATTACACTATCAAATACACAGTATGATGGATTTAGTGGGAATACTAGAGTAACCATTCCACCTACAACAGCCACTGGAGTATATATCCTGTCTGGAAATAATTTTTCACAGAAAATCATTATTAGTGGAAACTAATAAATTGATTTTATAATTAAACAAAGAAGGCTGTATTTTGCAGCCTTCTTTGTTTTTAAGCAGGTTCTAAAAAGCCCTTACTTTTTATTGTTAAACATGCGTGGGATTCTATAAAAAATCATAATTTTGCAATCCAAATACAGCATGATGTCACAAACAACAAATACCATATTGATGATTCGCCCAGTTCATTTTAGAATGAATGAACAAACAGCGGTAAATAATTATTTTCAGGAAGATTTAGATCTTAAAAATGCTGAAATTAATGCCAAAGCGCAAGAAGAGTTTGATGCTTTTGTTGATAAATTACGTGCTGTTGGTGTTTCGGTAATTGTAGAAAACGATATCAAGGCATTAAATGCACCAGATTCCATATTCCCAAATAACTGGGTGAGCTTCCACGAAAATGGCGATGTAGCACTTTACCCTATGTTTGCTGAAAACAGACGTGTGGAGAGACGTGAAGATATTCTTTTGCGTTTGGAAGAGGCTGGTTTTAAAATTGAAAACATTATTGACTACACAGAAGCGGAAAACGAAGGTGTATTTCTTGAAGGGACTGGAAGCCTATTGTTGGATAGAATAAATAAAAAAGCCTATTGTGCATTATCTGCTAGAGCGGACGAGGATTTATTTATCGAGTTTTGTGAGGATTTTGATTATGCGCCAATGTTATTTACAGCGTTCCAAACGGTAGAAGGCAAACGTTTGCCAATTTACCACACAAATGTAATGATGTGTCTTGCCGAAAAATTTGCAGTAATTTGTTTAGATAGCATAGACGATAAAAAAGAGCGTAAATCCATTGTAAAGAGCTTAAAAGAAGACGGAAAAAGTATTATTGCCATTACAGAAGCGCAAATGCATCAGTTTGCTGGAAACATGCTCCAAGTTCAAGGACATTTAAATCAGCGGTATTTAGTTATGAGCAAAGCAGCTCATGATAGTTTAACCGTTGCTCAAATAAACGACATTGAAAAGCATTGTCCTATTTTATCAAGCTCGTTAGAAACTATTGAAACGTGTGGAGGTGGAAGTGCGCGTTGTATGATGGCCGAAGTGTTCTTGCCTAAAGCTTAAAAATTTTATACTACAGGATTGGATTTAGGTAACTCTATATAAAAGGTTGTTCCTCGATTTAGGCTGCTTTCTACCCAAATTTTCCCCATATTAAGGTCTACTAATTCTTTACAAATTGTTAGTCCTAAACCAGTGCCTTTTTCGTTACTAGTACCAACGGTTGTGAATGTGCTATTTTTAAATAGTTTCTCAATATTTTCTGGTGCAATTCCAACACCTGTATCTGAAATGCTAATTATTGAGCGTCCATTACTTATCCGGTTTGCTACCGTAATGGTGTCTCCAGATTTACTAAATTTTATGGCATTGGTTAATAAGTTTTGAACAACAATTTCAATCATACTTCGATCTGCATAAACAAAATCGTGTAAGGTTTGGTTGATTAATGTAATGCCCTTTTTCTCTAATTTCTGTTCTAATAAGTGTGTCTTTTCTTCAAATACTTCTTGAATATCAAATAAACTTGGATTGGATTCCAAGGATTGCATTTGGGATTTAGACCAGTTTAATAAATTGAAAAGCAACAAGGATGCATTGTTAGCATTTTCACTTAATTCAGGAATTAGCGAATTAAATTCAGACTGTGTTAACGAGCCATCATTTAATAAGTCAATAAATCCTTTAATAGATGTTAACGAATCTTTCAAATCATGAGAAACAATGGAAAACAAACGGTCCTTCACCTTATTAATGTCTTCTAAATGCTTGGTTTGCTCTAAAATAGCAGCATTTTGTAATTCTATTTTCTGATTTTTTTCTTCTAAATCGCGCGTGTATTTTAAGCGGCTGTTTCGCTTGGAATAGATCAACACAAAAAAGATAAGTAGAATGGCAAATACAGCTAATAAAATATAGAACACAAACCGCAAGTCATTCAGTTTTTTCTCGTTTTCCGTGTTCTCTTGCTCATGCTGTTCTAAAATATTGGACTCCACCGATTTGCTAATAGCATTAATATCTGATAATGATGGTACATTGGAAGTGGGTTCTACTTTAGGTAACCGATTTTGCAATTCAATCCGTCTTTTCAGATTATAATAATCACGTTGTCTTTCAAAAGCACGTTCATAATTTCTGTTCGTGGAATCCAAAACCGTCATTAATCTATAATTCATTAATAACTGCTGATCGTTTTCTAAAGTCTCCGCAATTTTACCCGCCTCTGTTAATTGAATCTCGGCAATAGTGGTTTTGTTTTGCTGTAAATTAAGTTTCCCTAAATTATTAAGTGAAATTAACAATCCTAATTGATTGTCCGTTTGCCTATTTAATTTCAGACCTTCTAACAAATAGCCTGTGGCAACATCATAATCCTTAAATTGAAGATATTCACCACCTAAACGCGGTAAGATTTCGCCTTTTAAAGAATCGTTTTCTTCATTTAAGTCACGAAGTACTTTTTCGTAATAATCAATTGCTTTTCGGTTTTCCTTTTCAAGAGAATACAGTTCAGCAAGCTTTTTATGCGTTGAAATTATACCAATTTTATCATTTAGTTTCTTTTCAATCTCCAAGCGCTTCAGATTGAATTCAATGGCTTTAGCACGATTGTTAATATGCTCATAAGCATCTGCTAAATTTTTGTAGGCAGAACATAACTCCTTGTTTAAGCCACGTTTTTCTAATTCAATAATAGCGGATAAGGAATACTGTAGCCCTTTGTTATAATTACCACGCGCTATCTCAATTAAGCCAATGCTATTATTAACTTTCGCAATACTTAAAGTATCTTTTAAAACGATAAATAAGTCTTTAGATTTGGTATAGTTATCAATAGCATTAATATAATCATCCTTTTCAGCAAAAATTAAAGCTTTATAATAGGTGATTTCTGCATTGCCTTTTTGATAATTTAAAGTGTTTGATAATTTCTCGCTTTCAGAAATGAACTTTAAAGATTTCGCATATTCTTTACTGTCATAAAGCGATTTTATAAGCTTAAGCGAGGTTTCAACTTTAGACGTATCGGATTTTTGAAAGGCTAATTGAATAGTAAGACTATCCTGTTCCTTTGTTTGGGAGAAACAAATAAAAACAGAAAGAATTAGTAACAAAGTAATTAATTGCCTCATACAATTATAAAGCTACAACGAGCCGTATAATCAAGCTTATTTAAAATCTTGAGATACAACGTTAAAGCAGGTAATGTGTTAGTTTAAAAAGCCCATTAATTTGGGATCAATAGCATTTACTTCACAAAAATTGTTAAAAGAGATATAAAATGCTAATTTTTAGGTTTTAATACCAATAAATTAGTTGAAATGACCAATGGCTTTTTCTTTAAAATAACCGATTCCGACTAACGGTAATTATCTTGGAATAACGACACATTAGTCGATGAAATGCACATGAAGTTTTACGGGCTTATTTACCTTTTATATAGACGTTTTTAATGGCATGACACATTGGGTAATTTCTAATCTTCAAAAATAACCATCTCATGATTCCCACCTCATGGGCCAGTAATGAAATAGATGGTGCACGTAATTCTAACTAAAAATTGCATGAATAACTTGTATTAAAATAGTATCTTTGCACTCTTAAAAATGTAAAAATGAATCTTCAAGAAACCCTTTCAGAATCTGTAAAACAAGCGGTAAAATCCATTTATAACGTGGCCATTTCTTCCGTAGAATTTCAAGCAACACGTAAAGAATTTCCTGGCGATATAACTGTTGTTGTCTTTTCCATGTTACGAGAAATAAAAGGGAACCCGGTTCAAATTGGTGAGCAAATTGGTCAGTTTTTAAAAGATAATCTGGACGTCGTTATAGGTTTCAATGTGGTTAAAGGGTTTTTAAATATTGAAATTGAAGATGCCTATTATCTAAAATTTTTCAATGCTATTTCTCAAAAAACCGACTTTGGGTTTGTAGAGGCAAAACAGAATGACAAGGCTATTTTGGTTGAATATTCGTCGCCAAACACCAACAAGCCTTTGCACTTAGGGCATATTCGAAATAACTTATTAGGTTACAGTGTAGCCGAAATTATAAAAGCTTCAGGTAAAAAAGTTTATAAAACGCAAATTATTAACGACCGCGGAATTCATATTTGTAAAAGTATGTTGGCTTGGGAACGTTTTGGAAATGGTGAAACACCAGAATCAACAGGTTTAAAAGGTGATAAACTGGTTGGTAATTACTATGTGAAATTCGATCAAGAATATAAAAAACAGATTGCAGAACTTATTAATCAAGGGAAAACCGAAGCGGAAGCAAAACAGGAAGCACCTATTATTTTGGAAGCTCAAAATATGCTTCTTAAATGGGAAGCGGGTGATGAGCACGTGGTTTCACTTTGGAAAAAAATGAATGGATGGGTTTATAGCGGCTTTGATGTTACATATAAAAACCTAGGTGTAGATTTTGATAAATTGTACTACGAAAGTGAAACCTATTTATTGGGTAAAGAGTTTGTTGCCGAAGGATTAAAAACAGGGGTTTTCTTTAAAAAAGAAGACGGTTCTGTTTGGTGTGATTTGACCGAAGATGGTCTGGATGAAAAAATTGTTTTGCGTGCCGATGGTACAGCCGTTTATATGACGCAAGATATTGGAACAGCAATTCAACGTGCTAAAGATTATCCGGATGTGGGAGGCATGGTTTATACGGTTGGTAACGAGCAAGATTATCACTTTCAAGTCCTATTTTTAATTTTGAAAAAATTAGGATTTGATTGGGCTAAAAACCTCTTCCATTTAAGTTATGGAATGGTAGATTTGCCAAGCGGTAAAATGAAAAGTCGAGAAGGAACGGTTGTAGATGCAGACGATTTAATGCAAGATATGACAAACACAGCCGAAGAAATTTCAAGCGAACTTGGAAAACTGGATGGTTACTCAGAAACCGATAAGCAAGAATTGTATCAAACTATTGGTATGGGTGCGTTAAAATATTACATTCTAAAAGTAGACCCTAAAAAACGTATTTTATTTGACCCAAAAGAGTCTGTAGATTTTCAAGGAAATACAGGACCTTTTATTCAATATACCTACGCGCGAATTCAAGCTATTTTACGTAAAGCGGATTTTAATATTTCGCAAGCCATTACGGATATTAAATTACATGAAAAAGAACGCGACCTTATTAAGCAAGTAGAACTGTTTCCGGAAGTTATTCAAAATGCCGCCAACAACCATAGTCCTGCTTTAATTGCCAATTATATTTACGATTTGGTAAAAGGCTTTAATTCGTTTTATCAAAATGTGTCTATTCTTGGTGCTGATTCTGATTCGGAAAAGGTTTTCCGAGTTCAACTTTCACAGTCCGTTGCACAGATTATTAAAAATGGTTTTAGTTTGTTGGGAATTCACGTGCCTGAACGCATGTAATTAGGGTTTTTATAATGGCTTTTTTATTGCTGGTTATCAATAGTTTCCATTTTTGTTATTATATTTAAGGTATAAACTAACTATGTGAAACCCTCTTTGTTTTTAAAAATGTTTAAGCGTGTCGCTTATCTTGTAGCCATAACAGGGTTGCTTTATAGTTGTTCTTTATTAAAAATTGAAACGACTCAAGAACCACTCTCCAAACAGGATTTAAATATACGATTGCTAACACAATCTTTAGTCACAGAAGCAACGAATCGGGTTGAATTTGCGGCAGATAGTATTATAGCCACAACTGGCAATACCAATTTGCAGAAGCACGCTTACCGTTGGAAAATAGAAACCTTAAATACCTTTAAAAATACCGCTTTTCAGAGTTCACCCAAGCTTTCCTTAATGGATACTTGGACGTATATGTTGCAAGTGCGAAATTTTATGGACACCAAACAAGCTCATGATTATTTTGGAATATACACCAACTACGTAGCGCGAGTTTCCCAAGACAATGTAAAAGACATTGAAGCGAAAGCCCGACAGTTTTTTAAAGCAGAAGATTTTATACAACATCAAGATTTCGCTTCAAAATTTGCAAACAAAAACCCTATTTCAAATGCTAATTTCAGACACGATCCAGTGCGTTCAGAATATGTGGCGTTTTTAAAAGTGCCCGATAGTCTGGCTTTTACAACCGTTGGTTCCTTATCTGAAGTGATGACTAATTTTTCAGATAAATTAACCTATTCTACCGATGCTGCCGGCAAACAATTTAAGTGGAATACAGAATTAATATTGAAAGAAAAAGGATTTGATTCTGTTCAAATAAAAGATGTTATGGCAACCATTGAAATGAAAGTAGATAGGTTAAGTGATATTGCCGAAAACACACCAGAAAAACTTAACCTGGCCTTAAAATCGTTTTCAAATGATATGCGAATTCTGTTTTATGAACTAAATTCTGAAATTGGATTTGTTAGTGAACCCTTGGCCTTAGAGCGTCAGGCAATAGATACCATAATAATGCGTGAACGTATTGCTTTGGATAGTATTTTTTTTAAGAGAACGTAAGGCTGTGGCTGTAGAAGCTAGCGAAATTTCAGTTAAAATGGTGGATCAAGCCATGATTCATGTTAAAGACTTAACGGGAACTATTTTGCTTTATGTGGTTTTATTATTCGCCATCCTGCTGTTTTTGCCTTTTCTTTTAGGTTATTTTGCTGGGAAAATTCATCAGAAAAATAAACAGCATAGGAGCAAGGATTAACCTTCTAAAATAAAACGCGAATTGATAGGTTTGGTGTAATACCTAATGCTACGTTTTCTACCTGAATTACTTGGTTATTGGCATCCATGATATAGTACCTATTTATAATATTTTCTGTGTCAAAAATATTCCAAACGGAGGCGCCAATTTGGGCATTGGTCTGTTTTGAAAGTTGAAAATTATAAATGGCTGAAAAGTCCGTTCGCCAATGATCGGGTAAATTTTCGGCATTGGGTTCGCCGTAAATAAGTGTGTTGGAAGCTTCGGTTTGACCACTATCTATTAATGTGTTGGGTTTTCCTGAATGCCAATTCATCCCTAAGGCTAATTTCAAACGATTTAAGGTGTAGGTGCCCGATACGTTTAATTGATGTTTAATGTCTACATTATTTGGAAATTGGTCCCCATTTTGTAATTCTGGAAAGGTATAGGCGTTTTTACTATAGGAGTAACTTAACCAAGTGCTAAAATTTTCAAATTGTTTATTAATTAAAAAATCCAATCCTGTTACACGATATGCGCCAATAGAATTGGTGTATTGAAACTGATTTTGAAAACCTTGACTTCTAGACGTAATGCCATCAACCTGTTTGATGTAACCTTCCAAACTAATTAATAATTGGTTTTTATTGTAATGAATTCCAGTGGAAAGTTGCTGACTTTTTATGACTGGAATATCGTTATTATTGGCTAAAATCCATCGTCTCTTTTCAATACCTAAAAAATCGTTTTGTAAATCAATAATTTGCGATGTTGTTTGGCTTTTCAATTCTGCTAAAACTTCAATGCGAAAATTTTCAGCAATAATTTGATTGAAGCTCACGCGTGGTTCAAAATAGAAATCTGAAAATTTCTCTATATAATTCGCCCGAAATCCAAAGCGTGCTCGTGTATTTCCGGATTTCGATTTATAGGTTAATTCGTTATAAAATCCATGAGTTCGTAATACTTCTTTGATGTAACGTCTAAAAATAGGGTTGGAAACGTCTTCAAGGTTACTGATGCCAACTTCAGAATATTGGTAACCACCTTCATAATTTAATTGCGCATCTACGTTGTAAAGAATATGTGCTTTAAAACTACCATCTGTGACTTCGTTTTCTTGAATGAGCTCCTGGTTATTGCTCACATCAGCATGATTAGCATATAAATCATATGAAGAAAAATAGGCTTGAAATGTTGTTTGTAATTTAGAATTCCAATTTCTAGAAAACGTGCTATTTATGGCCAGGCTACCTTGCGTAAGTTGACTGTCTGAACGTGTTTTGCTATTGTTTATGGTGGCCGTTTCTTGGTAATCCAAGGCGTTTTCAATGTTTAAAAAACTGACTTCCAATTTGTCCTTTTCAGAAATATCATAAATCAGTTTGGCAGAAACATCATAAAAATAGAATTTTTCCGAGTTTGTTAAAACGGTTTCCGTAGGATTTGTTAAATCGGAATCTTGAAAAATACGTTTAAAATATTGCTTGTAAGTTGGCGTGTTAAAAACATCGGTAAGCGAACGCCTTCCCGCAACTTGCACGCTTATTTTTTCTGAAATAGGAATACGAGCAAAGGCATCAGCAGCTAACATATTGGCGCCTATTCCTGCTTCGGTTTTTTTTGAAATGGTATGGGAACTTTGCATATCAATAATTCCAGAAACACCATCGCCAAATTGTGCGCTGGATCCATTTTTAGAAACTAAAACATCATCAATTAAAGATGGATTAAAAGCTGAAATAAGTCCGAAGAAATGACCGGATTGATACATTTTTACACCATCCCAGAGAATGAGATTTTGGTCGTTAGTGCCACCACGAATATTTAAGGTAGAAACCCGCTCATCAGCACTTGTAATCCCTGGCAAGGCTTGAATGGTTTGCAACACGTCAGGTTCTATTAAGCCAGGTAAAATTCCAAAGGTTTTTAAATGAATATGTGTTGTTCCATCCGCTTGTGTCGAAATACCCTCTGTTAAATAATTATTAAGAATTACTTCGTCTAGATATTGAGTTTTGGTGATATCTGAAAATTCAATAGGTCTAACGGCATAGCTAGTTTCTGATACCATTTCAAAAATTAAACGCGTTTCAGTTTCTAAATACGCAATGAGTTTTGCTTTTGAAAGTGTTTGGCTTGGAGGAGGTATTTCTTTATTGGCAACCGTAGCATCAGCATAAGAAAAAGACAATTGGTATTCCCGTTCAATATGTTCTAAAACGGATTGTAAGGGTTTGGTTTTGGCGGCGTTATTTTGAGCTTGAAGCAATCCAAACAGGCCAAAAAAGCAGTAAAAAAATATAATAAAGGGTTTATTTTTCATGCAACACAATCAAACCATTTTCTTTTGTATAGGTAATATTTAAAGGTAGTGTAATAGCTTTTAATGCTAAATCTAAATCCGTATGAACAAATTTCCCAGTAAACAGCACGGATGTGTTTATCGTTTGTGCATCAACTTTTAGTCCATACTGACGTTCCAATTCGTTTAAAACAAATTTATACGGCATGCTCTTAAACTGACTATGGTTGTATAACCAAGCTGGATTTAGAATGTTTTCTTTTTCTCGTGCAATAAATTTCCCATTTAGTATTAAAAATTGATCGCCTGGTTTTAAAACCATATTTTTATGGTCAGTTATAACCTGTACAGAACCTTCATAACAAACCACTTCAAAAATATCATTTCTGTTTTCTACTAAAAATTGGGTTCCTAAAACAGTAATAGTTCCAGAAGTTGTTTGGACATTAAATTTGGAACCTTTTTCAACTTTAAAATAAGCTTCGCCATGTAAGGTCAATTCACGTTGGTTTTTCCAGCTTTTTTTATTGTAGGTTATTTGGGATTGTGCATTTAAAGTTACCTCTGAATAATCTGGTAATTCAAATGTTGTTTTTTCAGCGGTTAATGTGGTAATATGGGTATCTAAAGTCGTTGTGTAATAATACACACTAAAGGAAATGGCAATTAATGCTGCAATTTTTAAAATAGGTTTTAACCATTTTGTTTTCGATTTCTGCTTTTTGGAAATTTCTGCCGAAATGGTTTCAAAAGCAAGCGACTCATCAAACTTGGGAGCTTTAAAATGCATCAAGTTTTCTGATAATTTCATAAGCGGCTCATAATCATCAAGTGCCTTAAATGCGGCTAGTTCTTGCGGATTCAAGTCGTCTTGCAACCATTTTTGTATCAGTTCTTCTCGATTCATAATGTACCTATTCAAGTATATAACAAGTTCGCTATTGTTTTTCCTACCTCGTTTTAAATTATTTATTTAAATACCTTCAATATCTTTTCGTAAGTGTTTTAGAGCTCCATAAATACGTTTTTCTACAGCTTTGGTTGAAATGTTTAGCAGGTCGGCAATTTCTTTGTGCTTTTTCCCTTCAACCCGATTCAATAAAAAGGCCACACGCTGTGCTTCGGTTAAATTAGAAATCGCTTTTTGGAGTTTTTCCATGTATTCACGTTCTTCTAAAAGGAATTCTGGCGTTTCGTTTGTGGATGACTTGGGTTTTATTTCTTGAAATTTTAACACCACTTTTTGATGCGCCACGACATTTAACATCAAATTATTGGCAACCGTAAATAAATACGATTTTGCTTTAGATGGTTTGATGTCTTTACAGTTTTTCCATAACTTTATAAAAGCCTCTTGAACCTGATCTTGTGGGTTTAAATGGCTTCCAAATTTGTAATATAAAAAGTTGTGCAAGTTTTTGGCATGCGTTTTAAACAGCTTGGAAAACAGCTGTTCATTACAAATATGATCATTTAAATCTTTAGACATTTTTTAATTTCTGTCTGTAAATGTATAAAAAAAGTTATGGCATGGTAGGAGTTTTTAAATTTAAACTGTTTTATAAGAAATGAGTCTAATTAAAACACATATCATGAAACAACCAATCAAATGTATCTTCTTACTTGTCGGGATTCTGTTTTTTACAGTTACCGCATGTCAAGATGAGGTTATTGAAGAAACACCTCCAAACGACCAAGAAATTATTCAATCAGATTCCAATCTAGCTAACTTAATGCGAAACACGTCTGCCAACAATGGTAGTGTGGATGATATTCTAGATGGATCGGATTGCTTTACAGTTAATTTGCCGGTAACCATTGTCGCAAATGGTATTACCTTAACCATTGAAACGCTAACTGATTTAAGTCTGTTGGAAGCTATTTTTGATGCCAGCAATACCGATGAGGATGATTTAGATTTCCTATTCCCAATAACTATAATTTTAAACGATTATACCGAAGTTAATATCGATTCCGTGGACACGTTAGAAGCGTTTATTGACTCCTGTATAGCAGATGAAGACCTTATAGAATGTGCAGATTTTGTGTACCCAATTTCCTTTTCAATTTATAACACCAGTTTTCAAATTATTGATACCGTTGTTATAGATAATGATTACGAATTATATATCTTTTTAGAAGGTCTGGAAGACGGTAATAATGGTGCTGTTTTAACAAGTTTAAATTTTCCGGTGTCCATTCAATATACAAATAGTACAACGATTGAAGTTGCTAATAATCAAGCTTTAGAGGAAGCTATCAATGCGGCTAATGAAAACTGTTATTATGATTGTGATCTTGATGAGGTTATTGAAAATTTACAAGAATGTCATTGGTCAATGGCAGCTCACAGCGGTAACAATGATTATGTAGGTTTTGACTTTTATTTTAATGATAATAATTTATTACAGATTATTTATGGAACAGGCTCTTTAACTGTTAGTGGAAACTGGAATGTTTCAACTATTGATGAGCAAGTGGTATTAACCATATCGGAACTGACAGATTTTACGCCACTAGAAGGCGATTGGTTGGTGGAAACGTGTAACGATGATCGATTAGTATTCACCCAACAAATAAATTCTGAAACACTAGAAATGGTATTAGAACAAGACTGTTTTGGCAGTCCATTTAACTGCTTTGAAGATGTATCTATTACAGCTTGTGATTTTGATAACGACGGAATTGCAGTTTTTGAACTGGAGACTCAAGTGTTAGGGAATGTTATTTGTACTGTAAATTTCACACCGTCATTTCATGTCACATTAGCAGATGCTGAAAATAATGTGAATGCCATAGCCCAACCCAATTCGTATTCAAATACCACAAACCCACAAACTATTTATTTAAGAATAGAAGCTTTAAATGGTGAATTTCAAGTGTATGAAATTGAATTAGTGCCAGAAAACTGCAGCGCCAATTGTTTAGAATCAGATATTGATAACTATTTACAATCCTGTGTTTGGAATGTGGTTAGTTATAATGGCGACGACCATTTAATTATGTATGAATTTGATTTTGTTTCAAATTCCGAAGTTATTGTTACAGGTAATGGAATGACTATTTCTGCCTTCTGGTCAACGGAACAATCAGGAACCTCTGTAGCACTTTTATTAAGTGGTGTAAATGGGCCAGATATTCAAGCTGTTAATGAGTATTGGTTGATTGTAGCTTGTGATGAAGGTCGATTGGAAATGGTTACTGCCAATAATACAAACATGGTTATGGAGCGTGATTGTCCAACCTGTAATAATCCGGGTACTTTAACTAACGATTTAATTATCTATATGCCTTTTGGGAATGAGGTTCGAGATTTAATTGGAGGAACTGTTATTAACGATTTTAGTTTAACCGAAGATCGAGCAGGTAATGCAACATGTGCCGCTTTATTTGAAGGAAATGCTAATTTTTCCATACCAGTTACAGCTCAAAACCAATTGGTTCAAGGCGATAATTTTTCAGTAAGTGTTTGGTTTAAAATGCAAAATACCACGGCAGGAAATTTTGAAACCATTTTCCAAAAAGGAAGCGTTAACTCCGAAGGGTTTCAATTGGCTGTTTACGATTTAAATACGCCTCTAGTTAGTGATACGACTAACGGTTACGGACTATGGGATAATGATTGGAATGGTGAAGTGGATGTGCAATGGGAAAATACAGATTGGCATCATTTGGTTGTTACGAGAGATTCAAATAATACCATACGATTATATAGAGATGGACAATTGCGAAACATTGATGAAAACTCCACATTCAATATTGATACAGATCCGCTGAATGATTATTTTATTGGTCAGTTTTTTACAGGACATTTAGATGATTTACGCGTGTACAAACGAACCTTAAGTCCTAATGATGTAGGTGATTTGTATAATCTTGAAGCAGATTGTTTTCAATGTCTATAAACGGTTAGTTATTGGTTTTATTTTTAGTAGAAAAGAGTTGTCAATTATGGCAGCTCTTTTTTATGCAATTAAAATAACAGCATCGCTTTATTAATAGCAATCAAATCATTAAATTTGCATCTTTAAAAAATCATAAGAAGTATGTTTAATAATTTAAGTGAAAAGTTAGATAAAGCGTTACACGTATTAAAAGGTCATGGTAGTATTACGGAAGTAAACGTTGCCGAAACCTTAAAAGAAGTACGTAGAGCCCTTTTAGATGCCGATGTTAACTTTAAAATTGCTAAAGATTTTACCGTTCGTGTAAAGGAAAAAGCACTTGGGCAAAATGTATTAACAACACTTCAGCCAGGCCAATTAATGGTGAAAATCGTTAAAGACGAATTAACCGAATTAATGGGTGGCGATGCAGAAGGTCTTAATTTATCAGGAACACCAAGCATTATTTTAATGTCTGGTTTACAAGGTTCTGGTAAAACAACCTTTTCTGGTAAACTGGCCAATTTTCTAAAAACTAAAAAAACCAAGAAGCCGTTATTAGTAGCTTGTGATGTGTATCGTCCGGCTGCCGTAGATCAATTGCACGTTGTAGGTGATCAAATTGGTGTTGAGGTTTATAGTGATAAAGGTAATACAGATCCAGTTACCATTGCCCAAGCAGGTATTGCACATGCCAAAGCCAATGGTTTTAATGTGGTTATTATTGATACAGCTGGTCGTTTGGCAGTTGATGAAGCCATGATGACCGAAATCTCTAACATCCATAAAGCCATCCAACCACAAGAAACCTTATTTGTTGTGGATTCTATGACAGGTCAAGATGCGGTGAATACAGCAAAAGCCTTTAATGATGTCTTAAATTTTGATGGTGTTATCCTAACTAAATTAGATGGTGATACACGTGGTGGAGCTGCTATTTCTATTAAATCGGTTGTAAATAAACCTATTAAGTTTATTGGTACTGGCGAAAAAATGGAAGCGATTGATGTTTTCTATCCATCGCGTATGGCCGATCGTATTTTAGGAATGGGAGATGTGGTGTCTCTTGTTGAAAGAGCCCAAGAACAATATGATGAAGTTGAAGCGAGAAAACTTCAGAAAAAAATTGCCAAAAACCAATTTGGTTTTGATGATTTCTTAAAGCAGATTCAGCAAATCAAGAAAATGGGCAATATGAAAGATCTTATCGGCATGATTCCTGGTGCAGGAAAAATGATGAAAGATATTGATATAGATGATGATGCGTTTAAAGGTATTGAGGCTATGATTCATTCCATGACACCTTTAGAAAGAACAAACCCATCAGTTATAAATGCCAGTAGAAAAAAGCGCATTGGAAAGGGTTCGGGAACATCTGTTCAGGAGGTGAATCAGCTTTTAAAGCAGTTTGACCAAATGGGTAAAATGATGAAAATGATGCAAGGTGGAAAAGGAAAAGCCATGATGCAAGCCATGAAAGGGATGAGGTAATGTTCAGTTACCAGTTTGCAGTACCAGTTTGCAGTCGGGAATTTCAATAATATCTTATTAAATAGTAATAAAATGGATTTCAAAAAACTTTTAGCATATCAAAAAGCATTTGATTTAGCTATGGATATTTTTGAAATCTCGAAAAATTTTCCAAAAGAAGAAACATACGCATTGACAGATCAAATTAGAAGAAGTTCACGTTCTGTGAATGCTAATTTGGCAGAAGCTTATAGAAAGAAAGTTTACCCAAAACATTACAATAGCAAGCTAACTGATGCTGATGTAGAGAATTCAGAAATAAATAGATGGTTATATTTTGCTTTAGCTTGTAATTATCTTTTAAAAGAACAGCACATAGATTTATCAAATGAAGGAATTGAAGTTGGTAAATTAATAAATTATATGATTAATAATCCTGGAAAATTCGGAGTTAATCCAGAATGATTATTTAGTGAATTGAAAACTAAAACCGCAAGAGTAAGAACTGGAAATTGCGACTGCGACTGAAAACTATTATATATGGTCATACTAGACGGAAAAAAAGTAAGCAACGACATTAAAAATGAAATTGCTGATGAGGTTAAAAAAATGAAGGCAAAAGGGGAGAAGGTTCCTCATTTGGCGGCTATTATTGTCGGAAACGATGGCGCTAGTTTAACCTACGTTGCAAGTAAAGTACGAGCTTGCGAGCGTGTTGGTTTTGAATCCACCATGGTACGTTTATCCAATACAACTAGTGAGATTGAATTGCTGGATAAAATTCAAGATTTAAATGAAAACCCAGATATTGATGGTTTCATTATTCAATTACCACTTCCGCCTCAAATTAATACGCAAAAAGTTTTAATGGCTGTAAATCCAGATAAAGATGTGGATGGTTTCCACCCCATGAATTTTGGTAAAATGGCCTTGGATATGTCAACGTTTATTCCTGCAACACCTTTTGGGATTTTGGAACTATTAGATAGGTATAATGTGGAGACCAAAGGAAAACATACCGTTGTTATTGGACGTAGTCATATTGTTGGTCGTCCAATGAGTATTTTAATGGGAAGAAAAGGATTTCCAGGAAACTCGACGGTAACATTAACGCATAGTCACACAAAAAATATAACCCAAATAACCAGTCAAGCCGATATTATTATCACAGCTTTAGGTCATCCAAATTACCTAAAGGCGGAAATGGTTAAAGATGATGCCGTCATTATTGATGTTGGAATTACACGTGTACCAGATGATAATTCGCCAAAAGGCTATATTATTACAGGCGATGTAGATTTTGAAAATGTAAGCAAGAAAGCAAGTTATATTACACCTGTTCCAGGAGGAGTTGGTCCGATGACAATTGCCATGCTGCTTAAAAATACCTTATTGGCTAGAGAACGACACATGCAATAAAGACCTTATATTGCAACGTGAATTTTTTACAAACCCTAATTATTCAGTCTAACAGAGTACAATTTGGTAGTATAGAGCATATACTACCAATTGGTCTAGCCATTCTATTTTGTATTGGTCTTATTCATTTTGCGCGTAAAAAATTACATGTTAACCAAAAATTTTTAGTTTTTAAGTGGCTTGGAATTTGTGTTTCACTGACTATTGTATTGTTTCATGTACACAAAATTAGTTTAGGCGGTTATACTATTTCTAAAGATTTACCTTTATTTCTATGTAGTTTTTTAGCCTTAATTATTCCCATATTTACTACTTCTAGAAAATATTGGATGTATGAAATTTTATTGTTTTGGATAATTGCCGGAACCTTGCAAGGTGTTATAACACCAGATATTGCTGTAGGCTTTCCTAGTTTAGACTATTTCAGGTATTGGATTGTGCATCTGGGTTTACTTACCATTATTTTTTATGCCACCTTCGTGTTACATATGCGACCAAAATTTAAAAGTGTAATTAAGTCCTTTTTAGCATTGCAAGTTTATGTGGCAACCATAATGGCTGTTAATTATGTATTAAATTCTAATTACTTCTATTTAAATAGAAAGCCAGAATCTGCTTCGGCACTGGATTATTTAGGTGATTATCCGTATTATTTACTTGTTGTAGAATTAATATTAATCCCGTTTTTCTTATTAATTTATTTACCGTTTTATTTAATCGGTAATAAAAAGAAACTGACATCCAAATAGTAACGGTGCGTTTATAAAATTTGCCTCAAACTTATTTCGCAAACAATTGACTCCTATCTTTAAACGCTTTAAACTCCAAAGCATTTCCGGCGGGGTCGTAAAAAAACATGGTAGCTTGCTCGCCAACTTGTCCTTCAAATCGAATATAAGGTTCAATAACAAATTTGATATCTGCCGCCTGTAAATGTTCCGAAAATTCTTGAAAATCAGCCCAAGGTAAAACCACGCCATAGTGAGGAACTGGAACCGATTTCCCATCCACTGAATTGGTATGTAATACGGCGTCAGATTTTGGTTTATAGTGAATAACTAGTTGGTGGCCGAAAAAATTAAAATCGACCCAATGGTCACTGCTTCGGCCTTCCTCACAGTTTAATACATCGCGATAAAAAACACGACAAGCCTCCAAATTGTGAACTGGAATAGCTATATGAAAAGGTGAAATAGTGGACATATAATTTATCTTCTAGATTGTTTCGCGATGCTTTTATTGGTAAACGTTTTATCTGAATCTGCCAATAAACGATTTAATTCTGCGAATTCTGATTTGGTAAATTCTCTATACGTTCCAACAGGAATATCTAGTTTAATATTCATTATCCGAATACGTTTTAGTGTGACAACCTCATAGGTTAGATACTCACACATACGACGAATTTGCCTGTTTAAGCCTTGGGTTAATATAATTCTAAACTCGTGCGTACCTAGTTTTTCAACCTCACATTTTTTTGTGGTTTTATCTAATTCTTCTAAATAAATTCCACGAGACATGTGTTGAATAAACGTTTGTGAGATGGGTTTGTCAACAGTTACAATATATTCTTTATCATGATTATTACTCGCACGTAATATTTTATTTACAATATCACCATCATCTGTCAAGAAAATTAAACCCTCACTAGGTTTGTCTAAACGACCAATAGGAAAAATACGTTTCGGATATTTTATATAATCAATAATATTATCTTTTTCCACACGTGTATCTGTTGTACAAACAATGCCAACAGGCTTGTTAAAGGCCAAATAAACAAATGGGTTATCGTTGCCTTTAATTTCTTTGCCATCTACTTCCACCACATCGGATTCTGATACTTTGGTTCCCATTTCTGGAACCACACCATTAATGGTTACACGTCCAGCATCAATAAGTTTGTCGGCAGCTCGACGTGAGCAATAACCAACTTCGCTTAAATATTTATTGAGTCTTGTTAATTTTTCTTCCATCATGCAAAGATATCAATTTAGCTTTTTAAAAACTCATAAATGTAATTGGATATACTGTCGTCTATTAACGAATGTCCAAATCCTGTTGTGGTTATTAGTTTGCTGTTTTTTAGACTATTATTAATGGATAGTGCATCTTGATACGGAATGATGGTGTCTTTTTCATCGTGAATAATGAGCCCTTCTAAACTTAATGTTTCTAAATATTTAGCGGTTGAAAAACTCTCAGGCGCTTCATTAAATCTATCCTTTGCTAGTTGGTTAATAGCACTTATTGTACGTTTACTGAAGCCCATCATTGTGTAATACCGATTTAAAACATCCGTGAATTCAGAAGGTGTGCCTAATAAAATCATCTTTTTTAACGCCTTATAATCGCTGTTTGTTTGCGAAAAAACGGAAGCCATACCACCAACGGAATGACCAATAATAAAATCGGGTTTAAACTTTTTTGAAACCGCTTTTATAAAATCGGCATATAACACGGCGTTAAATCGTTTGCTTCCAGATTTACCATGAGCTGGTGCATCTAATGCAATTATGTTGTAATCTAATTTTCGCAAAGGCTCAATTAAATACTGCCACCTCGCCGCATTACTTTCCCAGCCATGTGCTAATAGAATGGTTTTTCCTTTCCCTAGCCATCTGTAAGTCATAACAGGGATGGAATTCACCGTGAGTTCTTCTCGGAAGGAGGTGCCTAAAAAATCATATTGTTTTTCTGTTAGTCTACCACGTCTTGGTGTTGTAAATAAATACAATGCCAAACGTGCTGCAAATTTTTTAGAAAATAATCCAATAACATTTATAAGGAAACCAATGAATTTTTGAAGGATCTTCATGGGGTTTCGCGATTAACTAAATCCATAGAAAATGCAGGTTTACAGATAGCCAAATAAACGCAAGGTTCCGTAAACGGATTGGAATACTGTACACGCGTATTTTTAGTTATTTTGATGGATTGTCCGGCTTCTAAAACAATTTCTTCGCCATCAATTATAAATTGTTTTTTTCCTTTAATGATAAAGGTGTATTCGTCAAATTTAGGTGTTTGAAATGGTTCACTCCAGCCCGCAGGTGCAACCATGTGAGCAATGCTAATGTCAGGATTGCCATCGGTTGCCAATCCAAAATGTTCTTTAATTAGTTTACCATCTGTTGTTGGGAATACGAATGGATTATCTTGAACTTGGTATGTTTTCATACGTGTTATTTTAAAGGTTTTGCGTTTTTTTAGTACTTAACGATCAAATACGTCTAGGAAATTAATCCCAGCCAATCATGAAGTATTTAATTTTAGCGGTTTCAGGAATTTGAATAGCTTCAATTTTAGCGTTATAATCAAACTGTAAACTTGCGGGTAACTCTTTCTTATCGATGGTAAAAAAGGCATTGATTTCATTCACGAAAACAACCACATTTTTAATGGTATTTTGAATGCTTGAAATTTTATACTGCTTTTGAATATCACCAAATGTACTTTTTGTTGTAATGCCTTTTTCTGTTTTGTAACGCGGATCTATCACTTTAACAGTACTAATAGTGGCTTTCGGATCTGTAGTTGTTACAGGACTTAATACTAATAAGGTGTTTCCAGCTTTATCATAAATTTGTATGTCCGAATAGTCTTTCATATAAGCTTCGGTATTCGATAATTTCACGATAGAATCGTTCGGGAATATCATTTCCAAATCCGCTACTTTGGTGGAGTCTGTTAGCATGCCAATATTTTGGTTGCCAATTAAAAATGGATCTTGTTCTTTCGTGCAACTAGTGAATAAAGCTGTTACTATAATTAAGCTTAAAATGATTTTTTTCATTTGGGTGTTATTTTTTTTAATTGTGTTTTTAGTTTATGATTTTTTAGAACTGCTCATCGCTTTGCTTAAGATCCCAAAAACGCTTCTAATAAAAGTGGCGCTTGTCAGGACTTTTACTATCGGGTTCATTCGGGAACTTGAACGACGCGTGCTTTTTTTAGATTCCGCTTTTTTTAGGGCTTCCTTTTCTTTTTGAGCTTTTTCTTTTAATTCATCAGCTTCCGCTTCTTCAATTTTTTTATTGAGCAATTCATAGGCACTTTCCCTATCAATTTCATCATTGTATTTCTTCACTAATTTAGAATCCGATAAAAGTGCTTCAAGTTCATTGTCTGTTAAAATATCCATGCGACTCATTGGCGCGCGCATCATGGTGGCTGCCAGTGGCGTAGGTCGTCCCTTTTCATCTAAAGCTGACACTAAAGCTTCTCCAGTTCCTAACGATGTTAATATACTAGCCGTATCATAATATTCAGTATCTGGGTAGTTTTGTGCTGCCAACTTTATGGCTTTTCTATCTTTAGCAGTAAATGCACGTAAGGCATGCTGTACTTTTAAACCGAGTTGACTTAAAACCGCTTCCGGAACATCAGTTGGGTTTTGGGTTACAAAATATAACCCAACACCTTTACTTCGTATGAGTTTTACAATACTTTCTATTTGATTTAATAAGGCTTTGGAAGCTTCATTGAAGATTAAATGTGCTTCATCTATAAACAAAATTAATTCTGGTCGCCCAGAATCGCCTTGTTCAGGAAAGGTGGCGTAAATTTCAGCCAATAAACTCAACATAAAGGTTGAAAACAATTTGGGCTTATCCTGAATATCTGTTAAACGAATAATATTTATATAACCGCGACCATTTTCATCAACACGCAATAAATCATCAACTTCAAATGATTTTTCACCAAAAAATAAATCACCTCCTTGTTGTTCAATCTCAACTATCTTACGTAAAATAGCACCAGTGGAAGCGGTGGAAATCCGGCCATAAGCATCTTCAAATTCCTCGCGACCTTCATCTGTGGCATATTGTAGAATTTTTTTGAAATCTTTTAAATCTAAAAGTGGTAGTTTGTTATCATCGCAATATTTAAATATTACCGATATAATTCCGGCTTGTGTTTCCGTAACATCTAATATTCGTGAAATTAAAACGGGTCCAAATTCACTAATCGTTGCCCGAAGTCGCACACCATGTTGTTCCGAAAGGGTTAAAATTTCAACAGGAAAGGCCTTTGGGTTAAAAGGAAGTCCAATTTGCGCATGGCGTTCAACAATTTTTGCATGACCAGGACTGGGTTGTGCCAATCCACTTAAATCGCCTTTGATGTCCATTAATAATACCGGAATACCTTTTTCGCTTAAATTTTCAGCTAATACCTGAAGTGTCTTTGTTTTACCTGTTCCTGTTGCACCCGCAATTAAGCCATGTCTGTTCATGGTTTTTAAAGGTACATTTACGAAAGCATTGGTAACAGTTTTTCCATCAAGCATGGCGGAACCCAAGGTTATAAACTCACCCTTATTAGTGTTTCCTTCTAATATATGCTTGAAAAACGTCTCGTTTCTGTCCATGAATAATAATTTGCATAAAAGTACAATTCTTAAATTAATCATCGGAATTTTTTTCAAACAATATCAGGTGAATGAAATGGCGCGGTAACCATGTGTTTAAATATATAAAACAAACTTTTTAGTAAGGTTGCGTTATGAAATATCGGAGACATCATAGCACTTACTAAATCCTGTTTTATATCTTTGCACGCTATGACAAGAAGTGAAAGACAAGAGTTGTTAGATAAAGGGCTTTTATTGCCCTTAATGGAGGAGTTTTATACCATACAAGGTGAGGGTTTCCATAAAGGAACTGCTGCCTATTTTATACGAATTGGTGGTTGTGATGTAGGTTGTCATTGGTGTGATGTGAAGGAAAGCTGGTTGGCCGAACTACATCCACCAACTGAAACAGCAAAAATTGTTGCCAATGCTGAAAAGTACAGCAAGACTATAGTGGTAACCGGTGGTGAACCTTTAATGTGGGATATGACGGTTTTAACCAACCAATTAAAAGCAAAAGGTATGCAAACCCATATTGAAACCTCTGGTGCTTATGAGTTAACAGGTACTTGGGATTGGATTTGCCTTTCGCCTAAAAAATTAAAATTACCAACCCAACGAGTTTATGATAATGCAAATGAATTAAAGGTGATTGTTTATAATAAAGATGACTTTAAATTTGCGGAGGAACAAGCGGCTAAAGTAAATAAAGATTGTATTTTGTATTTACAGCCTGAATGGAGTAAACGCGATAAAATGGTGCCCGACATTGTAGATTACGTTATGGCAAACCCGAAATGGAAAGTGTCATTACAAACCCACAAATACTTAAATATACCCTAAAAAAAACGCCTTGAATAGTCAAGGCGTTTTTTATTATAATCGAAATGTTTTTTATTTTGAAGAGGTAGGTACCGATACTCTAACCTTTCCCCATCCCATGTGCATGTTAGCATCATCATCAAAACTTATAGAAAATGCTTCTAAAGATTCATCCGCTATGTTTACAGGAGCCGTAACACGAGCAACATCATTTTCTTCTTTGTAGAAATATGACCCCCAAGTATTCAAATCTTTATTAATAATAATTGTCCACGCTTTGTCTCCAGGAATGGTGAATAAAGAATAGGTTCCTTTTTTTATCATTTTGCCACCAAAATTGGTGTCTTTATAAAATGTAATTTCAACAGCTTCATTAGCTCCAGTACGCCAAACCTTATCATTAGGTGCTAATTTATCTAATGAACGATTGTTAAGTTGTGGTCTGCTGTAAACGACTTTTATAGATTTGTTGGCATCCTTGTAATCTGAAGGAAACGCGGCGGCATCCATTGGGCTTTTATCTAAATTAGAAAACTCTTGAGCAGATAAGCTTGTTGTGAATACCATAACCAAAGCAAACGCTACGGATGTAATAAATGTTGATTTCTTCATATTTATAATATTTGTTTCGTTAAAAATATTTAATAATTTTTAAACAGTCGCAAATTTTCTTGAAACTTTACAAATTATTAGGAATACAATAAAATCAAATTCAATTTGTTTCATATTTATGTAAATTAAGTATTTATTGTTTCATATTATAACCAAAACATAATTTATTGTTTTTAAATACTGTTATTATATCCATATTTGCTTCAATAAATAAATTATACAAAAAATTATGTGTGGAATTGTATGTGCATTCGAATTGAAACAGAAAGCAACGGAATTAAGACCTCAAGTATTAGAAATGGCGAAAAAAATCAGGCATCGTGGCCCAGATTGGAGTGGGGTTTATGATAATGAAAAGGCTATTATGGCGCATGAACGTTTGGCTATTGTGGATCCAGCTTCAGGAAAGCAGCCGCTAATTAGTGCTGATAAAAAATTAGTGTTAGCCGCCAATGGGGAAATCTATAACCACCGAGAGTTGCGGAAGCAGTTTCCCGATTACAAGTTTCAAACAGAAAGTGATTGCGAAGTCATTTTAGCACTGTATCAAGAAAAGGGTGCTCATTTTATTGATGAGATGAATGGTATTTTTGGGTTTGCAATTTATGATGTCGAGAAAGATGAATATTTCGTAGCGCGGGACCACATGGGAATCATTCCGTTATATATAGGCTGGGATGAACATGGAACCTTTTATGTAGCTTCAGAATTAAAAGCGTTAGAAGGTTATTGCACCAAAATTGAATTATTTCCTCCCGGACATTATTTGTCTAGCAAAGATGGTGAATTTGTGCAATGGTACAAACGCGATTGGATGGAATATGATGCTGTAAAGGAAAACGAAACCCATATTGCGGAAATTAAAGACGCCTTGGAAGCAGCTGTTCATAGACAGCTTATGAGCGATGTGCCTTACGGTGTTTTATTGTCAGGTGGATTAGATTCGTCTGTAACGTCAGCCATCGCTAAAAAATACGCACAAAAACGCATTGAAAGCGATGATACAACAGATGCCTGGTATCCGCAACTGCATAGTTTTTCAGTGGGATTAGAAGGTTCGCCAGATTTAGCAGCAGCCAGAAAGGTTGCGGACCATATTGGAACGGTTCATCATGAAATAAAATTTACAATTCAAGAAGGATTAGATGCGCTAAAAGATGTTATTTACCAGTTAGAAACCTATGATGTAACAACTATTCGAGCTAGTACACCAATGTATTTAATGGCGCGCGTTATAAAATCTATGGGTGTAAAAATGGTATTATCTGGTGAAGGAGCTGATGAATTATTTGGAGGCTATTTATATTTTCATAAAGCGCCAAATACGCAAGAATTTCATGAAGAAACCGTTCGAAAATTGAGCAAATTACATCAGTACGACTGTTTACGAGCTAACAAAAGTCTGGCGGCTTGGGGAATTGAAGGCCGTGTGCCATTTTTAGATAAAGAATTTATGGATGTGGCTATGCGTATCAATCCACAAGATAAAATGATTAATGGCGAGCGTATGGAAAAATGGGTTGTTAGAAAAGCCTTTGAAGATATGATTCCTGAATCTGTAGCTTGGCGCCAAAAAGAACAGTTTAGTGATGGCGTGGGTTATAGTTGGATAGATTCCTTAAAAGAGGTTGTTGCTACAGCAGTAAGTGATGAGCAACTAGCAAACGCGAAGTATAAATTTCCATTGCAAACACCAACCAGTAAAGAGGAGTTTTATTACCGGTCTATTTTTGCTGAACACTTTCCAAGTGATGCTGCCGCTTTATGTGTACCGCAAGAAGCTAGCGTAGCTTGTAGCACCAAAATTGCCTTGGAATGGGATGAGAGTTTTAAAAACATGAACGACCCAAGCGGAAGAGCCGTTGCTCATGTGCATGCCGATGCGTATTAATGAGGTTTAGAAGGTTTAGGAGGTTGGCTACAGAAAATTCATAAAACTAACGTAATCCTGCCTTTAAGCCATATGCAATAAAACAAATCTAATACAAGATTAAAAGCCAGTTTTGTGCTGGCTTTTTTATGGTTTTATGTCTAATGTTTCACTACATTTAGAAACAGAAACAAACCATCTCTACAGTATAATTCCTGCTTACAGACTAAAAGTAAGCCCATGATAAAGTTATTCAGACCTGTTCGTCAAGACCTTTTTAGCAAAGGCTCGTTCTCCGGACAGGGAGGGAAAACCGCTAGATATTTTAAATACGCCATTAGCGAAATTATTTTGATGGTTATTGGAATTCTTATTGCACTTTCAATTAATAATTGGAACGAAAACCGAAAACATGCCAGTACCGAACAAGAGTTTTTTAAGAGTATAAAAAATGATCTAAAATAAGATCTAGATTTTATAAATTATGGTCAATCCTATTCCAAACCAAAAATTGCTGCCTATAACCTATTAAGTAGTAAATATTCAGAAAATTATAATAGCCACAAAACGACAATAGACTCTTTAATGGCTGTTTATCTTTTTGCTGGGCAACGTACTTTTTATCCTGTTTCTGGAGCTTTTAAATCATCCATAGCGGGAAATGAAATTAATACGTATACCCATAAAAAGGTCATCCAAAGTATTATAAAGTTGTATGGCTCCAACTATGATAGACTAATTGATAATGGGAAAATTGTTGATGCAAGATGGAGTAATTTAGGTGAAAATATATTTATAGCCGAAGAACGTCTTCGTTTAATAGAGTTAATAATGCTGTTTATAGTGATATGTTAGATGACTTCCACTTTCATTATATTCAATTACATGGGTACAATAAATTATTAAATGAAACTGAAGTAGACGTCCATCAGTTGTTAAAACAATTGCCATGATTATAATCTCCTTAAAAACATGCTGCCATTATGCTAGTAAAAGAAAAAATAAGCAAGGACTTATAGCAATTTGAATATGAAATCCAGGTATAAATTGAATCCGTTAAGAGCTAAAAACAAGTGGCGTTTATAAATCAGAAATAAGCAGAATTCATGTCATTTTTAATCTAATTGAAACAAAATAAAAATCGCAAATTTTAGTTTTAAAGCCATTTCGAGAAAATCTAATTTCCCGGATAATGATAAAACATCAAAAATTCGTTTTAAGGTGCTTTTTAGTCGATTTAAGACACTTTTAAGTAATTAACAAATGTTGATAATTTTCAACTTCAATCCATAAAAAGCTTTTAAAAGGCATCAAAAAGTTGTATCTTTGGTTGTATTCAAAAGGATGCTTTCAAGGCGTCTTTTTTTGTGCTAATAACATTCATTTTTAAGAATATAAAACCTAACAGTAAGCCATAACAGTGTTCTTTCTTTTTAGAAAGGTGTCAGGAAAGGCTTAAAATTATTTAAAACATGAGCGAAAAAAGAGAAGAATTTAACAAAGATAACTATTCAGCAGATAGTATTCAGGCATTAGAAGGCATGGAGCACGTGCGCATGCGACCTTCCATGTATATTGGAGATACGGGTACGCGTGGTTTGCACCATTTAGTGTATGAGGTGGTGGATAACTCTATTGATGAAGCTTTAGCTGGTCATTGTGATAATATTAGTGTTACCATAAATGAGGATAACTCCATAACAACCGAAGATGACGGTCGTGGTATTCCTGTAGATATGCACAAAAAAGAAGGCGTTTCCGCATTACAAGTGGTTATGACTAAAATTGGTGCAGGTGGTAAGTTTGATAAAGATTCCTATAAGGTTTCTGGTGGTTTGCATGGTGTAGGTGTGAGTTGTGTGAACGCATTATCAGACCATTTAAAAGCAACCGTTTACAGAAAAGGTGAAATCTGGGAGCAAGAATACGAAAAAGGTAAAGCCATGTATCCTGTTAAAAAGGTAGGTGAAACTGATAAGCGTGGAACTATCGTTACCTTTAAACCAGATCCAACAATTTTTACACAAACTTTAGAGTATAGTTACGATACCTTGGCAAGTCGTTTGCGTGAATTGGCATATTTAAATAAAGGTATCACGATTCACTTAATTGACAAACGTCATAAAAAAGATAATGGTGAATTTGAAGGCGAAACATTTCATTCTAAAGAAGGTTTAAAAGAATTTATTAAGTTTTTAGATGGAAACCGTGAGCCATTAACCAAAGAAGTTATTGCTTTTGAAGGTGAAAAAAATGGCGTTCCAGTTGAGGTTGCTATGATTTATAATACATCATACGCTGAAAATTTGCACTCCTATGTAAACAACATTAATACACATGAAGGTGGAACCCATTTATCTGGTTTCCGTCGTGGATTAACACATACCCTTAAAAAGTATGCCGATGAATCTGGTATGCTTGATAAATTAAAATTTGATATTGCAGGTGATGATTTCCGTGAAGGATTAACAGCTATTATTTCTGTAAAAGTTCAAGAGCCACAATTTGAAGGACAAACTAAAACCAAATTAGGAAACCGTGAGGTGTCTGCTTCGGTAAGTCAGGCGGTTTCTGAAATGTTAACCGACTATTTAGAGGAACATCCAGAGGATGCTAAGGTTATTGTTCAAAAAGTAATTCTAGCGGCTCAAGCACGTCATGCAGCTCAAAAAGCACGTGAAATGGTTCAACGTAAAACGGTAATGAGTATTGGTGGTTTGCCAGGAAAATTATCCGACTGTTCAGAACAAGATCCAGCTAAATGTGAAGTGTTTTTAGTTGAGGGAGATTCGGCAGGTGGAACGGCCAAACAAGGTCGTGATCGTGCTTTTCAGGCTATTTTGCCATTACGTGGTAAGATTTTAAATGTGGAAAAAGCCATGACTCACAAGGTTTTTGAAAATGAGGAAATCAAGAATATCTTTACTGCACTTGGTGTAACTATTGGTACTGAAGAGGATAGTAAAGCTTTAAACCTTTCTAAACTGCGTTATCATAAAGTGGTGATAATGTGTGATGCCGATATTGATGGTAGTCACATTGAAACTTTAATTCTGACATTCTTCTTTAGATATATGAAAGAATTAATTGAAAACGGTCATATTTATATTGCAACACCGCCTTTATATTTAGTTAAAAAAGGTGCTAAAAAACAATATGCTTGGTCTGATGAAGAACGATCTAGAATTATGGCAGATTTTGGTGAAAATGCCAAAATTCAACGTTATAAAGGTCTTGGGGAAATGAATGCGGAGCAATTATGGGATACAACCATGAATCCAGAATTTAGAACCTTAAGACAAGTACAAATAGACAACGGATTGGAAGCGGATAGAATCTTTTCTATGTTAATGGGAGACGAAGTTCCACCTCGAAGAGATTTTATTGAAAAGAATGCTATTTATGCAAATATTGATGCTTAAATAGAACTTTAAATTATAAAAATTAACGCGCCTATAAACCAATAAGCGCGTTTTTTCGTTTATATTGTAAAGAAGCTCTTAAAATTCAAATAATTATGAAACATATTTTTGTATTACTGTTGCTGTTTACGTCATCTGGAATCTACGCGCAACAAAATATAGACGACTTATTGGCGGCTGGTGTAAATGACGCCAAGCGGTATAGTAAAGATTACTTGGCGCCAGCCACAGAAGGTTTGGTTTATGGTATTAATAATGGATGGTTTAATCATGGAAAAGGCCAAAAGCAATTTGGTTTCGAAATAGGGTTGGTTGCCAATACCTCTTTTATTAATTCAGATAAAAAATCGTTTGAAATGCGCGTAAGCGATTATGAAAATATTCGGTTTCCTGACAATAGTCCCTCTAAAATAGTTGCCACTGCTTTAGGAAATAACGATCCAGATATGGTTGTTATTTTAACCTATGACGATCCTATTTTTGGAAATCAAGAAACAGAAATTACCTTGCCAACAGGTTTAGGATCGTCGGATATTAATATAATCCCAACTGCTTTTTTGCAAGTTGGTTTCTCGCCTTTTAAAGGAACACAATTAAAAGCACGTTATTTTCCTAAAATAGAGGTGGACGATGTAAAGACAGGCTTGTATGGAATTGGATTGCAACAGGAATTTACAACCTGGTTGCCAAAAGCAGAGTTGTTTCCTGTAGCCATCTCAGGTTTAATAGCTTTTACGCATTTAGATGGTAGTTATGATTTTACCGACGAAGGAATTGTACAAGGACAAAACCAACAAATTCAGACCAAAGTTAATACCATGTTGTATGAGTTAATTGCGTCTACTAAATTCAAAGTGTTAAATGTTTACGGAGCTTTGGGCTATGTTAGTGGGAAATCTGAAACCGATTTATTAGGAACCTATGTAGTTTCCGATGGGATATTGTTTTCAGAATCTATTACAAATCCCTTTTCCATAGAAGAAAAAGTAACAGGTATGCGAACAACTTTAGGTGCGCATTTAAAACTAGGTGTTTTTGCTATAAATGCGGATTATACCTTTGCGGAATTTAATAGTGCCACATTAGGATTACAGCTGTCCTTTTAGATTTTATGAAATCTTCAAACATGTAAAAACTATTAAATTTGTAAAAACTAATGTTTCACAAATAAAAGAATCATATATACATGAAAGTAACAGCAGTAGGAGCCAGTAGTGCAGAATACATAGCCATTAAAAATTTCGCGTCTTAATAGCTTTCAAAATAACATTTTAGAAGCTATAATAATATTTTTAGTCCACAGGTGTTCTGTAAATAGGAGATGTGTATTTACATTAAAATGACTCTTTTTGTACTTAATTTGTGATTTAAATATCAAAATATTGTTATTTTCGCGCGTTTAATAATATTTTACCAAAAATTTTACCAATAATTATAAAAAATGAAAAAAGGATTATTCTTATTAAGTTGTGTTTTTATTTTGACACAAGGCTGTTCCAAGGATTCAGACGAGTCTAATGATGATGGAAGTGCTAATGAATGTGGCGTTGTAAGTTTGTCGAGTGTTGTTCAAAATGGAAATGAGTTAGTTTTTAATTACCAAACACAAAACTCTTTTAACTATTTTGAAATAGGTTACGACCAAACGACAAATATTAGTAATCAGGACGTAAATAGCGATTTTTTCTTTTTGAATGAGGGTTTTACTACAACCAATGTATCTCAAGCAACAATAATAGACGAGAGTTTGTACTTTTATGCAGAAAATAATCAAACTTTAAGCTTTTTCATTAGAGCACAATGTAGCAATGGTAATTTAACAAAATGGCAAGGTCCTATAGTTTTGAGCATCGAAGAATATTGCCAAGAGCCGTATGATTTTGCAGTGCAATCCGGAACAGCCTATTGGACCACCTATTACAATGATACAGACGCATCTTACTTTCAAATAGAATATGGAAATCAAGGGTTTCAAATAGGAAGTGGTGAATTAGCAATAACAAATAGCGAAAGTTTTTCCGATGCGTCATTAGTTTCAGGAAACACCTACGATTTTTATGTTCGTTCCTATTGCAATAATAATTTGGGTTTTAGTAATTGGGTAGGTCCTGTAAGCTATTTCGCGGAATATGATCAGAATTTATGCAATCCACCATCCAATATTACCACTGAAATAGAACGTAACGGTTTAGGTCAGGCAGTTGGAGCTGTTTTTAGATGGTCATACAATGGAGAGCGTAATTTTGAACATGTTGTAGTAGGGAATAATCAGCCTGCAAGTTCTGGTTCTGTTAATGTTTCGGATAATGCGGGATGGCCTTTTTATAATTTAGCTCAAAATACCAATTATGACTTTTATGTACGAGCAGTATGTTTAGATGGTTCAAGAACGGAATGGGTTGGTCCAATTGATATAAATATTGGTAGTTAGTAAAATAACTCTAATTAAATTGAATATAGTATGTTTTAAAAGCGCAAGTGTTAACCTTGCGCTTTTACTTTTAATACGTCATTTCAAAATATCAAAGCGTCTATATGTTCTTTCTGATTTCTCATTAAGACTTTAGTAGAATAGATTTTATGAAATCTTCAAACATATATGGTATAAAAATATTAAATTTGTAAAAATTAATGTTTCACAAATAAAAAAATCATATATACATGAAAGTAACAGTAGTAGGAGCTGGAGCAGTAGGAGCCAGTTGTGCAGAATACATAGCCATTAAAAATTTCGCATCGGAAGTTGTTCTGTTGGATATTAAAGAAGGTTTTGCTGAAGGTAAAGCTATGGATTTAATGCAAACAGCCTCATTAAATGGATTCGATACAAAAATAACTGGTATTACTAATGATTATTCGGCAACTGCCAATAGTGATATTTGTGTAATTACTTCTGGTATTCCTAGAAAACCAGGTATGACACGTGAGGAATTAATCGGAATTAACGCTGGTATTGTAAAGTCGGTTTCTTCTAGTTTAATAGAGCATTCTCCAGAAACGATTATCATTGTGGTAAGTAACCCAATGGATACCATGGCGTATTTAGTACATAAAACAACAGGTTTGCCAAAACACCGTATTATTGGAATGGGTGGCGCATTAGATTCGGCACGTTTTAAATACCGCTTAGCAGAAGCTTTAGGAGCACCTATTAGTGATGTGGACGGAATGGTAATTGGAGGTCATAGTGATACAGGAATGGTGCCATTAACGCGTTTAGCAACCCGTAACTCGGTGTTGGTTTCTGAATTTTTATCAGAAGATCGTTTAAACCAAGTTTTAGAAGATACTAAAGTTGGAGGCGCAACCTTAACAAAATTATTAGGAACATCGGCTTGGTATGCACCAGGAGCTGCAGTAAGTGGTTTGGTTCAGGCTATTGCATGCAATCAGAAAAAAATGTTTCCATGCTCTGTATTATTGGAAGGTGAATATGGTTTAAATGATATTTGTATTGGAGCACCAGTAATTTTAGGTCGTAACGGTATTGAAAAAATTGTTGAAATCAATTTATCGGATGCTGAAAAAGCACATATGCAAGAAAGTGCCGAAGGTGTAAGAAAAACAAATGGCCTTTTGGCATTATAATTGTATAAACTGAAATCCGTTGTTCTAGATGACTAAAGCAACTATTAATCAATAAATAATTTAAAAAAAAATCAAATGAAAAAACTAATTTTTGTTTTAGTATTCGCAATGAGCCTGACAGGTTTTGCGCAAGAAGCAATGACTGAAGGTGTTGTAAAATCTAAACAAACCATGTCTAGTGATAATGAGCAAATGCAAGCGCAATTAGCTATGGTAGGAGATATTCTTACAACCACCTATTTTAAATCCGATAAAACACGTTCTGAAACATTTAACTTAATGTCTGGAAACACGACAACTATTTTGAATGGTGAAACCAACAAAATGTTAACGTATATGGACAACCAAATGACTGGAAAAAGTTATACAATTTCGGACATGAAGCCAAGTGAAGAAGATACGGCAGGTATGAAAGTTGTAAAGGGTGATGAAACCAAAACTATCTTAGGTTACGTGTGTCAAGAATACAATGTAACGCTTGAAAAAGAAGGAGCAAATATAGCTATGGATATCTATGTAACTGATAAAATTCAAGCTATGAATCCGCAAGTGGCACAAATGGGTGCTCAAATTGATGGATTTCCATTATATATGAAAATGGATGTAAGTCAAATGGGAATGGCATTAACTATTACAAGTGAAGTTACAGAAATTAATAAAGAAACGGTTTCTGCTGATAAATTTGATATGACACCGCCAGAAGGTTACAAAGAAACAGATAAATTAATGGGAATGTAATTTTTATTTAATTTATAATAATGAAAAAACAGCTGAATAAGCTGTTTTTTTTTGTTTAAAATCGAACAGAAACTATGCAAACCTTTTGTTAAATCATTATAGAAGATATATATTTGCTCGTTTTTAAAAATATCAACAATAAATTATAATTTAACACATAATGCAAAATAAAGGATTAGTAAAACTGTTTGCAATTTTGTTTGGACTGGTAAGTATTTACCAGTTGTCTTTCACTTTTAAGGCAAATAGTATTGACGACCAAGCTGCGGCGTATGCAAATGGCGATGAGGTAAAAGAGCGCAAATATCTGGATTCTCTTGATAATGAGGAGGTTTATAACTTGGGTGTAGCTAGCTATAACTATTCAGAGGTTAAAGAAAACGCCATGAACCTTGGTTTGGATTTAAAAGGTGGTGTTAGTGTTATTCTTCAAATATCGGTAAAAGATATTTTAAAAGGATTGGCAAACTACAGTAAAGATCCAGTTTTTAATCAAGCTTTAGAAAATGCAGCCGAAGTACAAAAGAACAGTCAGAATACATTTGTTGAAGACTTTTTCCTAGAATTTGATAAAATTAAAGGCGATACTAAATTAGCCTCACCAGATATTTTCTATACACGCGCACTTGATGGCGAAATAGAAGGTAGCATGACAGATTCTGAAGTAAAACCAATTATAGAACGTAAAATTGACGAATCTATCGTTTCTGCTTTCGAAGTATTGCGTAAACGTATTGATGAGTTTGGTGTAACATCACCAAGTATTCAGCGTTTGGGTAATACAGGTCGTATTTTAGTAGAACTTCCAGGAGTTAAAGACAAAGAGCGTGCTCTTAAATTATTACAAAGTACAGCCCAATTAGAGTTCTGGGAAGTATCTAAACGTGATTTGTTTGGACAATTCTTATTTGATGCTAACAACCTTCTTAAAGAATTAGAAGCACCAAAAACAGAAGAAGTTGCTGAAACCGAGTCTCAAGATTCTGAAGATACGGCTATTGAAGATTTATTAGGAGCAGATCCAGATTCTACGTCTACAGAAATTAATCCATTACGTGATTTATTATTCCAATCTCAAAACCCAGCTACCATTGCTATGGTAAACCTTAGGGATAGAGAAAAAGTATTAGGCTATTTAAACATGCCTCAAGTAAGATCATTATTACCAGGCGAACAACGTTTTACAAAGTTTGCCTTTGGGAAGCCTGCAAAAGATAGTGAAGTTGTTGAATTATATGCTTTAGATGGCAACCGAGACAACGTACCTCAATTAAGTGGTGCCGTTGTTACAGATGCACGTCAAGAATACGATCCAATGGGTAAACCAACGGTTTCAATGGTTATGAACTCTAAAGGAGCTAAAATCTGGGAAGAAATGACTGGTAAAGCATTTACAGAAGGTTCAAACATTGCTATTGTTTTAGATAACGTGGTGTATTCTGCACCTGGCGTTTCTACAGGTGCCATTTCTGGAGGTAATTCATCCATTTCTGGTAACTTTACGCTAAATGAAGCAACGGATTTAGCTAACGTTTTACGTGCTGGTAAATTACCAGCTTCAGCCGATATTATTCAAGGTGAAGTTGTTGGTCCATCATTAGGTCAAGAAGCTATTGAAAGTGGTCAAAATTCATTCCTTATTGCATTAGCTTTAGTATTAGTGTGGATGTTCCTTTACTACGGTAAAGCAGGTTTATTTGCTGATATTGCCATGATATTTAATATTGTATTAATCTTTGGTGTATTATCTGGATTAGGAGCCGTATTAACATTACCTGGTATTGCTGGTATTGTATTAACTATTGGTATGTCTGTGGATGCTAACGTACTTATCTTTGAGCGTATTCGAGAAGAAATTGCTAAAGGTAAAGGCTTGAAAGAATCTATCAATGATGGTTTTAGCAATGCATTGTCTTCTATTTTAGATGCCAACATTACAACAGGTTTAACAGCTTTAATTTTATTCATATTCGGAACAGGTCCTATTAAAGGATTTGCTACAACTTTATTAATTGGTATAGCAACCTCGTTATTCACGGCAATCTTTATTACAAGATTATTTGTGGACTGGTATGCTAATAAAAACGGAAATTTAGATTTCTCAACAGCAATTACTAAAAATCTTTTCAGAAATATCAACATCAATTTCTTAAAGAAACGTAAAGTTGCTTATATCATTTCAACGGTTGCTATTCTTGTAAGTTTAGGGTCTTTGTTTACAAACGGTCTGGATCAAGGTGTAGATTTTGTTGGTGGTAGAACCTACCAAGTGCGTTTTGCAGAACCTGTTAGTGCTAACGAAATTTCTGAAACTTTAGCAGATGCCTTTGGTAGTGCTGAAGCGAAAACCTTTGGTAATGCTAATCAGCTTAAAATTACCACGAAATATAAGGTGAACGAAACAGATAATGCTATTGATGAGGAAATCAGAAATACATTATACACAGAGTTGCAGCCTTATATGCCAGGTCTTACTTATGACGAGTTTATTAGTGATGACCAAGGTAAAACAGTTGGTTTAATGAAATATTACAAAGTGAGTCCAACCATTGCTGATGATATTAAAAAATCATCTATATGGGCAATTTTCGGATCATTAGTAGTCGTATTCTTATATATCTTAATCCGATTTAAAAGATGGCAATTCTCATTGGGTGCGGTTGCGGCTGTATTCCATGATGTATTAATTTTATTAGGTGTTTTCTCTTTAACGTATAAGTATATGCCATTTAGTATGGAAATAGATCAAGCATTTATTGCAGCTATCCTTACGGTTATTGGTTACTCATTAAATGATACGGTAGTTGTATTTGATAGAATTCGTGAATTCTTTAATGAACATACAAGCTGGCCATTTAATAAAGTAATTAATGTGTCATTAAGTAGTACATTAAGTAGAACATTAAATACCTCTTTAACAACATTAGTGGTATTATTATCCATCTTCATTTTTGGTGGTGATTCTATTAGAGGCTTTATGTTTGCATTAATTGTTGGTGTTATAGTAGGTACTTACTCGTCCTTATTTATTGCAACACCTTTAATGTATGATGCTGTTAAAAAAGGCGATGCTGCCAATGCATTAAAAGAAAAAGAGAAAGTAGAAGAAGCGGAAATTGCTTAATCTATAAAATTAAATATATTAAAAAGCCTTTTTGATTCAGTTCAAAAAGGCTTTTTTTATGGTTCGTATGCTTGTGTTCTAGTGGGTACTGGAAACACTAGTTTATTGATTCATGGCAACAAGAATGGGTAATATGAGAGTAACCCAAAGATTTTATATATAAAAAGACCTAACAGGTTTTAAAAACCTGTTAGGTCTAATAGAAGTCATTAAATAGTAACCCTTAAAACAGACTAAACATATAGCTATTTTTAATTTACAATAGGGTTAGGTCTATATAAAGAGCACTAAAATAGTGGCTCAAAATTTGAAGTTATATTAAATATTAATATTAGTTCGTTTTGGAAAATGTCATCTTATCTCCAACCTCTAAATTCCATGTTTTAACCAAGCCAGCATTAACCTCTAATACATATTTTGCTGCTGCATTGGAAGGTAAGGAGCCTTCATTAAATGGTTGTGCATTTTCCTGAAAGCTAACGATGGTTTTATTGGTATCTAAATAAATAATATCCAAAGCAAAACGCGTATTTTTCATGTAGAATGAACGCGGTTGTTCGTTTGGAAAAATAAATAACATCCCACGATTCGCCTTCATGGATTCCCGATACATTAGTCCCGTTTGGGTTTCAAACTCGTTATCAGCAATTTCAATATCTAATGTAGAAACAACCGAATCGTTGGCTGTTTTTATAAGTTGTAAGGTGCCTTCTTTCTTAAAAGTGACTTGAGCTTGCTTCGGTTTTTTCGGTTCATCTTTGCACGATGTGAAGGCCAAAACAAATAAGGTTGCAGATAAACAAACAATTTTAAAATACGAACGTATCATAGAAACTAGCTACTGGTTTTGGGTTTATACAGAAACATAAAATAGAGTCCAATTATTATAAATGGCACACTTAACATTTGCCCTGTGTTTAAACCAAGAAACGTAATGTATTCATCGCCTTGTGGTTCTTTTACAAACTCTACAAAGAAACGAATGGTCCATAATAACACTAAAAATAGTCCAAATAAGTAGCCGCTTTGTTGTCCTTTATTGGTTTTCTGATAAATAAACCAAAGGATAAGAAAAACGAATATATAACAAAACGATTCATATAATTGTGCCGGATGACGAACAGGAACCGCATCTAATAAATGTTGAAACTGCGGATTGTTAGTCACGGCCGCATATGCTTCTTTATAGTTTTCAATACCTGTTTCAGCTACAATCTGTCTTTTACTGTAATAATCTTGAACAAAACGAACACCTAAAGGTGAATCGGTTATTTTTCCTATAATTTCAGAATTAATAAAGTTACCAATTCTGATAAAAACAGCACCAGAAGCAACGGATATCACCACGCGATCTAAAATCCACATTAGTGATTTATATTTGTATTTTCTTCGATATAAATACATGCCTATTATAATTCCAATGGCTGCACCATGACTAGCTAATCCTTGGAAGCCGGTAAATTGAAAGCCACCTTTAAAACTAAATGGTAAAAAGATGCTAAAGAAATCTTCTGAAATCAATTCGGATTGGTAAAAAAGTACATGACCCAATCTGGCACCAAGCATAGTAGCCAAAACGGTATAAATAAATAGAGGGTCTAAATAATCTAGATTTACGTTTTCTTTTAGAAAAATTCGTTTCATGATTTGAAAACCTAAAAGGAAGGCAACAATCCACATAACACTATAAAAGTGTAATTCGAAAATTCCGAAAAGATCTAATCCCGTAATTGGATTCCAATCAAATTGTAGTATAAACATATGTCATCGTTTGTGTGCGTAAATATATGCAATTGGAAATGGATACGAAAGCAACAACTTATAATGAAATGTTATTTTTAATTTAGTTTGTCATTCAGAAGGAGAGATGACTGAAGAATCTCCTTTCCTAACTGCGTATAATTTATGAAGGTTCATCATGGCGTTCTGAATGACAATTTCCTTTTCAACTTCAATCTTATAGATCATCCTTTTCCGGAACCGGATCATAACCGCTTCTTCCCCATGGATGACAACTAAAAATCCTAATAACCGCCAATTTCCCACCTTTAAAAAAACCATGTTTTTCCAATGCCTCTTTTGCATAATGGGAGCAGGTAGGTTGAAACCGGCATGTAGCAGGTGTCAACGGGGAAATGAAGATTTGATAAATCTTAATTATTAAAAGAAATGGATATGTGAGTATTTTTTTCATAAAGCATAAAAGTCCGGTCCTTTGGAGAGGATTTAGGAGAGGCTTAATATGAAAAGGTGGTTCCTTCACGACTATCATTCAATTGAATTCCAGCTTCAGCTAGCTCATCACGAATTTGATCTGATAATGCAAAATCCTTATTCGCACGTGCTTCTTGGCGTAACTTAATGAGTAATTCCACAGCACCTGATAATTTTTCAGATGAATTATCAGTTTGCTTCGTGTTTTCTAATCCTAAAATATCAAAAATAAAAGCGTACATGGTTGTTTTAAGCATGTCTAAATCCGTAGCAGTAATCGTTGCCGAACCATCATGAATTTGGTTAATAAATTTCACCGCTTCAAATAAATGAGCAATAAGAATTGGTGTGTTAAAATCGTCATTCATAGCATCATAACACGACTGTTTCCATTTGGAAATATTATGAGTAGATGTGCTGGACGTTTTTAGCAATTCCACTAAATTAACGGCATCCATCAATCGCTTAAACCCTTTTTCACTGGAATCAAGCCCGGCATCCGTTAAATCTAAAACACTTCTATAAGATGCTTGCATCATAAAAAATCGAATAACACTAGGGCTGTAGGCTTTGGACATAATATCATTATCACCAGAAAGCAATTCAGCTGGATTGATATAGTTACCCGTTGATTTGCTCATTCTTGCACCATTCAATTCAAGCATATTAGCATGCATCCAATATTTTACGGGCGTCTGACCTTTAGCCGCTTGATTTTGTGCAATTTCACATTCGTGATGCGGGAACTTTAAATCCATTCCGCCACCATGAATATCAAAATAATCACCCAAATATTTGGTGCTCATAGCTGTACACTCTAAATGCCATCCTGGAAAACCATCGCTCCAAGGTGATGGCCAACGCATAATATGAGCAGGCTCTGCTTTTTTCCAAAGCGCAAAATCTTGTGGATTTTTCTTATCACTTTGGCCATCAAGCGCTCGTGTATTATGAATTAAATCTTCTAATTTTCGTTTGCTTAAAATCCCGTATTCATTGGATTCATTGTATTTATGAACATCAAAATATACCGAACCATTTACCACATAAGCAAACCCATTATCTATAATGGTCTGGATGAGCTCTATCTGCTCAATAATATGACCCGTTGCAGTTGGTTCAATACTAGGCGGTAAAAAGTTAAACCTATTTAATACATTATGAAAATCAACCGTGTACCGCTGTACAATTTCCATAGGTTCAATAGCTTCTAATCGCGCTTTTTTAGTGATTTTATCCTCACCAACATCGGCATCATTTTCTAAATGACCAGCATCCGTAATATTACGGACATAACGCACTTTATAGCCCAAATGTTGGAAATATCGAAAAATCATATCGAAAGACATAAACGTTCGTACATTTCCTAAATGGACATTGCTATAAACCGTTGGGCCACAAACGTACATGCCAACATAGCCATCGGTGATGGATTTAAACGTTTCTTTTTCACCACTTAATGTGTTGTAAATTTTTATGGTTTGTTGGTTGTATAATTGCATGTTTTGGTGTTTGTCGTAGAGTTGTTAAGTTACTTTATTTTCGGCTAGAAAAGTATATTTTAAGAATTCAAAAAATGATTTCTTAATGCATTAATTTTATGGGTCATTGATTCTAGGTCTAATCTCATATTATTATAATTGTCTTCTGAAATGAAATCTAATTCTTTTGAAATTATAGTTTGGTTCAATAATTCAAGCGAAGAACTATAAGCAATCGTCGTAAAACATGCTTTATATTTATTAGTTAATCTGGTTGTACCTTCGGCAATATTCAATGGCACCGAAACAGAACAGCGTCCCATTTGGGAGATAAGTCCAAATTTTTCTTCGGAAGGATATAAATCTGTTATTTTATAAGTTTTAACCGCTAATTGAATCGCTTCTTTCCAAACATCTAATTTTTTAAAAAAATATATATACATGATTTTTATGTATTTCGTTTAGTTATTTTCTTGTTTAGCGCTTCGAGAAAAAATTTGATAATTAGAGGTTTTTTAACTAACTTTTATATCATTGAACAGGCAACTCCACAACAAACAACTTTACAACTAACATTAAAAGGCAGTATCCAATTTAATATAATCTAAAAACTCACGTCGCGTTCCTGCTTCTTTAAATTTTCCACCAAATTCGGCAGTAACAGTACTACTTTCCGTATCGCGAATCCCACGTGAATTGACACATAAATGCTTCGCATCTATAACGCAAGCAACATCATCCGTATTTAATACGTTTTGTAGTTCCTTAACAACCTGAATGGTTAAGCGTTCTTGTACTTGTGGCCGTTTTGCAAAATAATCAACAATTCGGTTCATTTTAGATAACCCAACAACGGTTCCGTTAGAAATATATGCTACATGGGCTTTACCTACTATTGGTAACAAATGATGTTCGCAGGTTGAGTATACTGTAATGTTTTTTTCAACAAGCATTTCACCATACTTATATTTATTATCAAAGGTTGAAGCACTTGGTTTTTTTTCCGGATTTAAACCGCCAAAAATTTCATTAACAAACATTTTGGCTACGCGGTTTGGCGTGCCTTGAAGGCTGTCGTCTGTTAAATCAAGACCGAGTGTTTCCATAATATGGCGCACATCTTCTTTAATAATTTTTATTTTTTCTTCTGAATTTAAAACAAAAGCATCGCTTCGTAATGGTGTGTCAGCCGATGTTCCTACATGGTCATCTCCAATGGCATCAAAATCAGCTGTATTATCATTAATTTTCATTATTTCGAAATAAATAGGTTTTTAATCTGCAAAGATAAGGAATTCCATTTTTTTGATAACTGAATTAACAAACAATTAATTTCATACAAAAATTGGTAAGGTTTCCTTAAATTTTTCTTAATTTACACCACAAAATTTAAATGTATAATAATCCTAATCTTTTAGATCTCCCCTCTAGGGTCAAGGATTTAGTTAAAATCTCATGAAAAAGATAATTACTTTAGTTTGTTTTCTGTTTATTGGTACAGCTTATGCGCAACTTATTGCTATTGATGATGTAGTAACAGGCCGGTCTGACAACCCTACTTTGGCTACAGCCACGGGTAATCGTATGTTTTTAAACGATTACTTTAATGGTGTAGCCTTGAATTTTGGAACGCGTAATAACTTTACTTTTACAGAAGTTACACCAGATCCTACGGGTTTCACGACGTTTGATGGTGCCCAACAATTCGTTCAAATTGCACCAAACACACCGCAAGGTATTTATTATATTACCTACCAGATTTGTGAAAATGCCAATCCAACAAATTGTGATACCGCTGAAATTGAAATTCGGGTTTTTCCAGCTACTTTAAGTTCTGGGTCCGGATCTTCTGAAATTGATATTTCTGTAAGTAGCGGAACCATAAACTGTGCAGCGAATGTTTGTATTACAGATGCGTTCTGTGTCGATTTAAACACAGGAACTATTCCTGAAATTATTTTATCTGCAGATTTTAACGAGGTAGGTCAGACATCTTCCTACGTTGTAAACCCTATAGATCCAAATCCACCATTTTCTTATGCAGAAGCCAGTGCTGGTATACCACTTACATCAGATGATAATTGGAGTGGTGTTTTAGATTTTGTATTCGATTTTGAGTTTTATGGTCAAAATTACACGCAATGTGTACTGTCTACAAATGGTGCGGTTAGCTTTGATTTAAGTAAGGCTGGTAATCCGCATCCTTGGAATATGCAAGCTTCTCCTGTAAATATTCCAAATACTTCTGCTCCCTATAATGGCGCCAATATTTTTGGAGCTATGCATGATACAAACCCTGGTACATCTGGGACGCAGGGCATAGATTATGATATCAATTATCAAGTTAAAGGAGAAGCACCGTTTCGAGTATTTGTATTTAGTTCTCGTAATGTAGCGCATTTTCAATGTACGGCGGCAAAAACATACCAAATGATTTTGTTTTATGAAGCCACTAATATTATAGAAACTTATATATCGCAAAAGGACTTATGTAATTCTTGGAATGGAGGTTTAGCCGCAATAGGGATACAAAACCCAGCTATGACACAGGGTATTTTTCCTCCAAACAGGGCTAATAATGTTTTTACGGTTAGTTTTTTAAACCCAGAAGCCTATCAGTTTGTTCCTAGTGGTGGATCTACAATAACAACTTTTGAATGGTTAGATGAAGCAGGTACTGTAATTGGTACAGATCCAACAAATTTAGCAGTATCGCCAAGTCAAACTACCACCTATATAGCACAAGTAACCTATACAGATGCTATTTCTGGCGCAGAATATGTTGCTTTCCGTCCAATTACCGTAGTGGTAGCACCTACACCAGTAGTTACGGTTACCGCAAGTGCCGATGTATGTGATGCCGGTGATGCCGTATTTACTATTACTGGGTCAGAAAATGATGTGGTAGAATACAATATTAATGGAGGCGCAACACAATCCGTTATGCTAGATGCAACGGGAATTGAAGTTATTACGCTTACGGGAATTACAACCACGCAAACTATAAACTTGTTATCTGCAAATAACTTGAATTCTGTTTGTGGTGGTGCAGTGGCTTTATCAGCAACCGTTACCGTAAATACAACACCAACAGTAGATACCCCAGCAGATGTAACCGCATGTAACGATTATACCTTACCAGCCTTAACAGTTGGTACTTATTATACCGCTACAGGAGGTCCAACAGGAACAGGAACAGTATTAAATGCAACGGATGTTATCACAACCACGCAAGATATTTATGTCTATGCCGAAACTGGAACAACACCAAATTGTTTTGATGAGCATATGTTTACGGTTACTATAGATAGTTGTACGCTATCTGTAACGGCAACGGCTGATATGCCTTCCATTTGTAATGATGCAGGTGTAGATGTTACCTTAACAGCAACACCATCGCCAGCAATAGCTATAGGAACATATAGTTACAGCTGGACGGTTCAAGGAAACGCAACGGTGTTAGGAACGAATCCAACCTTGGTTTTATCGCCACCACCGGCGGCTACGACCACCTATGAAGTCACATTAACCGATGATGGATTAACACCGCCCAATGACACAGTAACCAACACGGTAACCGTAACCGTTAATACAACACCAACGGTTAATGCTCCAGCTGACGTCGTAGCATGCGATTCCTATATCTTACCTGCTTTAACAAGTGGTAATTATTTTACGGCAACAAATGGAGGAGGAACTGCGTATAATGCAGGAGACACAATATCAACCACACAAACTATTTATGTATATGGAGAAACAGGCACCACGCCTAATTGTTTTGATGAGAATAGTTTTGTAGTAACCATAAATGATACACCAGTTATAGATAACCCTGCCGATATTACAGTCTGTGATAGTTATGTATTACCTGCATTAACTGGAGGTCAATATTATAATGGAGCAGGAGGAACTGGCGGTATTATTGCAGCAGGTACATCTATTAATGCCTCACAGACCATATATGTGTATGCTGAAACAGCAACAACACCTAATTGTTTTTCTGAAAATAGTTTTGTCGTAACAGTAAACAACACACCAACAGTCGATGCGCCAATAGACGTAACGGCTTGTAATGAATATGCGTTGCCAGCTTTAGCAAATGGAACTTATTATTCAGGGCCTGGTGGAACAGGAACTGTTTTAAATGCAGGCGATTTAATAACCTCAACGCAAACTATTTACGTATATGCCGAAACAGGAACAACACCAAATTGTTTTGCAGAGAATAGTTTTGTAGCAACTATTGATGTTTGTACCATTTCTGTAACTGCAACTGCAGATACACCTGCTATATGTAATGATGCTGGAGCAGATGTGACGTTAACCGCAAACCCTTCACCTGGAACAGCAGTAGGAACATATAGCTATAGCTGGACTGTTCAAGGGAATGCTACGGTTGTAGGCACCAATCCAACACTCGTATTGTCGCCGCCACCAGCAGCAACAATCACGTATGAGGTGACGTTAACAGATAGTGGTTTAACAGCACCAAACAATACCGCAACCAATACCGTAACTGTCGTTGTAAATGTTACGCCAACGGTTGATAATCCAGCGGATGTAACGGCATGTGATACCTATGTTTTACCAGCTTTAACGAGCGGAAATTATTTCACAGGATCAAATGGAACAGGAACAGCCTATAATGCAGGCGATACTATTTCAACAACTCAAACTATTTATGTGTTTGGTGAAACAGCAACTACACCTAATTGTACAGATGAAAACAGTTTTGTTGTAACCATTAACAATACACCAACAATCGATGATCCAGCTGATGTTACTGCTTGTGATAGTTATGTATTACCAGCTTTAACAGGTGGACAATATTATAATGGTACCGGAGGAACTGGTGGAATTATTGCAGCTGGAACAGCTATCAATGCTTCGCAAACTGTTTATGTATATGCAGAAACAGGAACTACACCAAATTGTTTTGCGGAAAATAGTTTTGATGTCACTATTAATACAACACCTATAGTTGATGATCCATTAGATGTCATTGCTTGCGATAGCTATATACTTCCAGCCTTAACAAATGGTTCTTATTTTACAGGAACAGGAGGGACAGGAATAGCTTATACCGCTGGAGAAGTAATTACAAGTACACAAACAATTTATGTGTATGCTGAAACAGGTACAACACCAAATTGTTTTGCAGAAAATGATTTTGAAGTGACTATTAATAATACACCAAATGTTGATAATCCAGCTGATGTAGTCATCTGTGATTCTTATACGTTGCCTGCCTTAACCATTGGAACATATTATACAGGTCCTTTAGGGACTGGAACGGTATTAATTGCAGGTCAGTCCGTTACTACCAGTCAAACCATTTATGTATATGCAGAAACAGGAACAACACCAAACTGTTTTGCAGAAAATAGTTTTGATGTAACCATTAACCCAACACCTCTAGTTGATGATCCTGCCGATGTTACGGAATGTGTTACCTATACGTTGCCAGCATTAACCAATGGAGCCTATTATACAGGGGCAGGAGGAACTGGAACGGTATTAATGGCAGGACAGAGTATTACAACTACACAAACAATTTATGTGTATGCTGAAACAGGAACAACACCTAATTGTTCAGCAGAAAATGATTTTGTTGTAACCATCAATCCTTTGCCAACTATTATTGCACCAGCGCCATTATTTGCTTGTGATGATAATGTGCCAGATGGTATGACCGAAATTGATTTAACCGTTACGAATAACGAAATTACTGGCAATAACCCCAATTATATTGTAACGTATTATAATTCCGCTGCAGATGCTATAGCAGGAACACCTCAAGTTACACCATCGGCAACAGCCTATATTGGAACGGATGGTGAAATTGTACATGTTCGTGTTGAAGATGCAACAACAGGATGTTTTGATACAACCACATTAACACTGAACGTGGTAAGTGCACCAGCTGCTAATACACCAGCAGATTTGCATTACTGTGATCCAGATAATGATGGTTTAGGAACATTCGATTTGTCAGGTATTGCAGCACAAGTTACAACAGACCCAGCTTTAGAAGTAACATTTCACTTAACGCAACAAAATGCCATTGATGATGTATTGCCATTAGGTACAACACTATCAAATTTATTAGGTCAGATTATTTACATCCGAGTGGATTATGCTGGAGCAACTACCGATTGTCCAACAATCGTGCAATTATTACTAGTAGTAGATGAAACACCTGTGATTGACGAAAATCTAGATCCAATTGAATTGTGTGATGATGCCGTGGCAGATGGTTTAACAGAATTCGACTTAACAATCAGAAATGCAGATGTGCTGATGGGCTTAAATCCAGCAGATTATACGGTTACCTATTATGCAGATCCAGCGGATGCCGATATAGGGATAACAGCGCCTAGTTATATTGGAACTCCAGCCGCATACACAAATACAATTCCAGATTTACATACAGTAGGTGTTCGTGTAGAATACAATACAACCAACTGTTATACAGTTACGACTTTGGATTTAATTGTGAATCCATTGCCTGTTCCTGAAACGACAGCTGCAGCATTATTTTTAACCATCTGTGATGATACCGTTGATAATGATGGCTATGCTGAATTTGATTTAACCGTTCAAGATGCTTTAATTACAGGTGGAAATACCAACTGGTCTGTAAGCTATTTTGAAACAGCCGCTGATATTCCAGCCAATCCAATTCCTGACTTTACAGCTTATACAAACACAAGTGTTAACGGCTTACCACATAACCCACAAACATTATTTGTTTTAGTAACCAATGGAACAACAGGTTGTACCAATACGTCAACCTTAACACTTGAGGTGTCTAATGTGCCAACACCAACACCAACGCCAAGTATAACGCCTTTAGAGGAGTGTGATGCTGATAATAATGGCTATGCAGTTTTCGATTTACAATCCGCAACCCTGCAGATAGATAATGGTGAAGGAAATAACATTACCTATCATGGAACCTATGAGAATGCATTTGATGGCGTAAATGAATTACCTGATTTTTATGAAAATAATGATGAAGACATCGACATTGTTTATGTAAGAGCAGAAAATCCAACAACCGGTTGTTTTACAATTGTTGAATTAACGTTAATTGTTCAACCAACACCAGTCGTACCGTTAACTATTGATGATTATTCGGAATGTGACGATGATTATAATGGTATCACAGCTTTCGATTTGACAACCATGGATGCCATAATCTACGGAACACAAAATCCAGCTGATTATGTGTTAACGTACCATGAGTCTTTAGCAAATGCTCAAGCCACTCCTGGAATTAATCCAATAGTTCAGCCGCAATTATCAAATTATGTTACGGCTGATAGAACAATATACGTGAGATTAGAAGGCGCAAATGGTTGTATCACGACGGGTCAATTTAATTTAGTGGTTAATTTACCACCAACAATTGCTTCCGAAGATGGTTTATTTGAAATTTGTGATGACGATATAAGTAATGATGGTTTTGCAAGTTTCGATTTAACAAGTCAAGATGATATCATTACTGGTAACGATGCTACATTAAGTGTAGATTATTATGAAACCATGGCCGATATTATGTCTGGAACACCAATTCCTGATTATACGGATTATACCAATACATCAGTAAATGGTTTACCGCATAACCCACAAACCATTTTTGTAACGGTTACTGAAACAACAAGTGGTGATAGCTGTTATGCAGTTACAACCTTAACACTAGTTGTAAATACCTTGCCAACACCAAATGATGTATTACCAGATTTAGAATTATGTGATGACAATAATCCAGGTGATTTAGAAGAAGAATTTGATCTTACACAGAATGAAGCAGCTATGATGAATGCGTTTAATGAAACGGTAACGTATCATACCACAATTGCAGATGCAGAATCTGGGAACAATCCAATTCCTGATCCAACCATGTATCCTAATGAGAGCCCAACACAAACAATTTATGTACGTGTTACAAAAACAGGTGATCCAGCAGATCCAGCAGATTTAGGAACAGGTTGCTATACCATTGTAACCTTTGATATTATTGTAAATCCATTACCGGATACACCGGCTTCAGTTGAAGATATCATAGCTTGTGATGATCCGTTTGATGGTGTTTATACGTTCGATTTAACGCAAAGAGAGTTGGATATTTTAGATGGTCAGAGCACCACTGATTTCAATGTAACATACTATACAACATTGGCAGCTGCAGAAGCTGGTACAGGAGGCATAGCGAATCCATCTGCATTTCCAAATACGGTAAATCCACAGGAGATATTTGTTAATATAGCTAATAGAACTACCGGTTGTGATATTGCTACTGTAAGTTTCTTTGTTATTGTTCAGGAAGCAGCTGTGGCAAATCCGGATAATAACCCATTAGACTTTGCATTATGTGATGATAATATGGAGTTTGATAACGATCCAACAAATGATTCTGTTGGTTTTGATTTAGTATCACAAAATCCTTTGGTGTTAGATGGTCAAAATCCAACAAACTTCACGGTTTCCTATTATACATCTCAAACAGATGCAGATTTGGCAACCAACGCAATAGATACGAGTGTGCCTTTTGAAAACACCGTGAATCCACAAGTTATTTATGTGCGTGTGGATAATGATACAACGGTTGATGATATTTGTTATGATACCACTACTATGACCCTTATGGTAGATCCTATTCCAGCGTTTACATTAGAAGATTCATATACATTATGTATTAATACAAATGGAAGTGAAGTTGTAAATAGTCCAATTTTAGATACAAATCTAGATCCTAGTCTGTATACATTTGAATGGACTGAAGCGGGCAATCCAACTACCATCATAGGAACAGATTCTAGTTATGCACCATCGATGGGTGGTACTTATACAGTACTGGTTACAGATATAAATAATTTGTGTCCAAGTATGTTAACAACAGAAGTTATAGTTAGTTCGCCACCAGTTTTAGTGGCAGAGGTAACAACACAAGCTTTTGCGGACAACCATGTTATTGTGGCTACGGCTTCAGGTGATGGTTCAGCAGTATTTGAGTTTAGTATTGATAATGGTCCATGGGTTAGCAATGAACCAAATACTAATACATATACCTTCACAAATGTCTCCATAGGCGAACATATTATTAAAGCCAGAGATATTAATGGTTGTGGAGAAGCAAGTGAAACCGTATTGGTATTAGATTATCCACTTTTCTTTACACCTAATAATGATGGTGATAATGACACCTGGCAAATTTCAGGTATAACCTCATTAGAAAATGTGAAAATCTATATATTTGATAGATATGGCAAATTAGTAAAACAATTAAATCCAAACGGACCAGGTTGGGATGGAAATTATAATGGACAACCATTACCATCAAGTGACTATTGGTTTAGTATAGATTATAAAGAGCCGTCTGACGAAGCTATGAAACAATTTAAAGCTCACTTTACCTTAAAGCGTTAGAACAACTAATTAACCAACCGTTAAAAAGGCTAAACTTTTATAGAAATATAATTGTTTAGCTTTTTTTTAGGTCTGTTGTATAGTACCAAAAGAATCAATCTCGCGCATTGGTATCAACGTGATGTATAGAACATATATACATTTTAGGATGCTAAATTAGAATGGTATAATTATATCAGGATTTAATTAATAACCTGTATAGCTATTTCAGGACGGAGCTTTTATATAGCTAGTGTATGGATAATGTATGGATGATGTATGGATAGTATATAGATGATGTATGGAAAAATAGTATTTTCTTACAAATATAAAATCGTTACGCCTTTTAAAGATTGCTGAAAGTTTTGTGTTAGCCAACCTAGAACCCCTATAAAGGGTATAATATTATAAACGAATTAATCCTAGCGATGTACTTAATAAAACTAAAGTTTTCAAATACGTGTATGTTTTGAATATCACAATTTATAATCGAATAATTTATACTCTATGTCATTCCACAAAAAAAAAGCCTAATACATATATTAGGCTTTTTTTTGTAACTAAAGTATAACTTAATTAAAACGATTTTTACTTTATAAATTGAAACTTAATGTCAATGTTACATTGGAATTACGTCTGTCAATATTCGCTCGGTCAGTTAATCCTACGCTATATAATTGGGTCTCATTTGTTTGATTGGCTTGGTCGTACGTTAAGTCTAATTTAGTGGAATTTCCAAAGTTATAGCCTAAACCAAGAGAGTATCCCGATAAATCACCTTCAAACGAGCCATTTTTATAAGGGCTTTCTTCAAAACGATAACCAGCTCTTAAACTTAATCGGTTTAATTTATATTCGCCACCAACTTTATATGTAGATGCTGTCGTTAGTAAGTTACTCATTCTATTATTCTCCGATCTAAAATAAGGGTCAGATGAAGGCTTAAATTTAGTGCTACCGTAATCTCGTAACGAGTAATCAAAACTTATTAAACCAAAGTTTCCAAAAACATAGGCTAAACTACCTGTAAATTTCCCAGGGCTTTGCAACCTATAACTTGGATAGATATTAGTAATATACGGATTAACGACCTGTGAGACAGTGTCACCGCCGTCTTGTCTTACTGTGGAAACATATTGCGATGATTCCTCATTGATAGTAAACCAAGTTGGCGAGTTATAACTTAAACCAGCTCGTAAACTTTCAGTTACCTTATAAATAGTTCCTATTTGAAATGAAAACCCGGAACCTGTTGTGTAAATATTATTTTCAAAACGCACCCTATTTACCGTAGAGCCTACATTGTTATTGCTTTCATACAAGTACGTAGAGCGATCGTAATTTATAAAATGAGAATTTAAATTCAGTCCTAGATATAATTTTTCACCCAACTGTGCACCTGCATTAAATGTAAATTTCCCATTGTATCCGCGTGATGCATAACTGTACTCCTGGTAATACTCGCCCGGAGCAATGTTGGACGCGTAAATGGTATTATCATCATCGTTTGTTAAAGGTTCTAGAATATATGATTCATACCCTAAAAAAGCTTGTTGATTACCATAGCCGTAAGTACTACCTATTTCTCTATAGGCTTGAGAATAACTTTCATCTGGAAAAGCAGAAATTTCGTCAAGTCTTAAGCCATTGGCATAGCCTTCAAAATAGGAACCGATAGAGCGATTTTGGTTATTCCCAAAAGCAAACCAATTATTATCGTAGTCACTTATCTTATCATAAGCCGCGGCAATAGTGAACTTTTTTAAAATGGAGTTTGGGTTAGTAGTATTAAACACAAAAGCAGCTCCAGTCTGATTTAAATCAAAATTTGACTCGGTTGACTCGCTGTAACCATCATAAAAACTAGTTTTATTTTTGGTATATATATTAGATAAAGACATAGAGATATGTCCTGAAGTAAAAACAGCAGAACCTGCAGGGTTAATACTAATGGCACTCATGTCGCCACCTAAAGCACCGAATGCACCACTTAAAGCTCTATATCTTGCCGTCCCTTGAACATTATCTTGCGAGTATCGTAAGGCGTCAGAAATATCTTGAGCGTGGATTAAGGACATGCTCAAAAGGGCCATAGATAGTAGGAGTATCTTTTTCATATAACATTTTTTTTCTTTTTAATTATGGTTTACAGTCCACCACCACGTCTTCCGCCAGAACTTCGTACTCCACCACCTGAACTACTGCGACTTCCGCCAGTGCTCATTGTAGGCGATGAAGATCTTCTAGGCGTACTAAAGGAATTATTGGTTCTTGGTTGGGTTGTTGTATTTGTTCTTACACGAGGTGTGTTATTTGTATTGGTACGAACACGAGGTGTGTTATTCGTATTGGTACGAACACGCGGTGTGTTGTTAGTATTTGTTCTTACACGTGGTGTGTTGGCGTCCACTCGAGGTGTACGAGTGCGAACCTCATTATTGGAGCGCGTACTTCTAGGTGTTGAATATGTAGATTGCGTTCTGCTTCGTCTAGTAACGTCACCATTAGTGGTGCTTCTTCTGGCTTGCGCGTTATAAATACGATCAGAATCATAGTATCTAGAACTTGCATAACGTCTTGAATTGTTCGCATACACTGAACCTCTTCTTCCATTTACATAGGCTACATTATTTCTGTAGTAATAACCACCTCCGTAATAAGGCGGATAGTAACCACCGTAATAAGGGGGGTAATATCCACCATAATAAGGTGGGTAATAACCATAGCCACCGCCGTACCAAGGACTGTAATATCCGCCATAGCCCCAGCTACCATAACCATAACCATAACCAAAACCAAAACCAAAAGGAGAATAGTATGGACTGTAAAAACCACCGCTATTATAAATATTAACGGAAACACTAGAGGACTCTTGACCCCAACCAGCGTATGATTCTCGTTCAACTTCTAATGAATCATTTTCTACATATTCGCCTTCATAATCATCTACATCTGTAAAAACTTCATTTTCAGAATATAATTCTAATTCAGAAGATTTTTCTTTAAAATAATTTTCATAATACGTACTGCTAGCATTATTAGCTTCTACGTAAGTTTCTGGTTCAACGGAACTGGAACTGTAAATTCCATCACTATCGTCCACTTGTTGGTAGGTACCACAAGCCGTCACTAAAAGCAAGCTGCTTAAAATAGCTATTGTGGGTATTTTTTCTGTAAAGTAGTTTTTAAAGGACATATCTCTTAATTTTATTGTTGAACATAACAAAAATAGTTAGTTTTGCGAAACTATTCTTATATTTAACATAGTCGCAATATTTGTGCCAAAATCCTGTATATGAGCAAAAAACTTACAAGTAGAGAAGAAGACTACTCCAAATGGTACAACGAATTAGTTGTTAAGGCGGACTTAGCAGAGAATTCAGCCGTACGTGGTTGTATGGTAATTAAACCTTATGGGTTTGCTATCTGGGAAAAGATTCAAGCCGAATTAGACCGAATGTTCAAAGAAACGGGTCACCAGAACGCTTACTTTCCCTTATTTATTCCTAAAAGTTTGTTTGAAGCCGAAGAGAAAAATGCCGAAGGGTTTGCTAAAGAATGTGCCATTGTTACTCATTATAGATTGCAAAACGATCCAGATAAACCAGGGAAACTCCGTGTTGATCCAGAAGCAAAACTAGAGGAGGAGCTTATTGTAAGACCGACTAGTGAAGCTATTATTTGGAACACCTACAAGGGTTGGATTCAATCCTATAGAGATTTGCCAATTCTTGTAAATCAATGGGCCAACGTTGTACGTTGGGAAATGCGTACACGTCTCTTTTTAAGAACAGCCGAATTTTTATGGCAAGAAGGACATACAGCGCACGCAACAGAGGCGGAAGCAATTAAGGAAGCAGAATTAATGAATAATGTCTATGCAACCTTTGTTGAGAATTTTATGGCTATACCAGTTATAAAAGGAATAAAAACCGAAAGCGAACGTTTTGCAGGTGCAGTTGAAACCTATTGTATTGAAGCTTTAATGCAAGATGGGAAAGCTTTACAAGCGGGAACATCTCACTTTCTAGGACAGAATTTCGCAAAAGCGTTTGATGTTAAATTTGCAACTAAAGAAGGAAAGCAAGAATATGTTTGGGCAACATCTTGGGGTGTGTCAACCCGATTAATGGGGGCGCTAATTATGACGCATAGTGACGACCATGGTTTAGTTTTACCACCTAACTTAGCGCCAAATCAAGTCGTAATTGTACCAATTTATAAAACAGATGAGCAATTAGAAGAAATTACAACACTCGTTAATGTAATTATGGGTGAATTGCGCTCAAAACGTATTACCGTTAAGTTTGATGATAGAACAACCTTTAGACCAGGCGCTAAATTTGCACAGCACGAATTGCAAGGTGTACCATTACGTATAGCTATTGGGCCAAAAGATCTTGAAAATGGAACTGTGGAGCTAGCCAGACGTGATACCTTAACTAAAGAAGTAATTGCTATAGATAATCTAACGGCTACTGTAGAAGGTTTAATGGAAGAAATCCAAACGGCATTATATACAAAAGCATTAAATTATAGAGATTCACATATCACAGAAGTAGAAGATTTTGAAACGTTCAAAACTATTTTAGAAACAAAAGGCGGATTTATTTCGGCTCATTGGGATGGAACAGAAGAAACCGAAGCAAAAATAAAAGAAATTACAAAAGCTACCATTCGATGTATTCCTATGGAAGTTGACACGCAAAGTGGTGATTGTGTGTACTCTGGTAAGCCATCCAAACGACGTGTGCTGTTTGCAAAAGCGTACTAATTGAAAATATTTTTAAAAAAGTTCAAATAGTTGTTGCAACATTTAAAAATAGTTGTATTTTTGCATCCGCAATGGAAACATTGTGAGTTATTTTGTCAAACAAAAGGCTTGCAAGTTTAAATATAAAAATTTATATTTGCACACTCAAAAACAAAATGGCCCGTTCGTCTATCGGCTAGGACGCATGGTTTTCATCCATGTAAGAGGGGTTCGATTCCCCTACGGGCTACAATTTTTAATAAGAAAAGAAACAAATGGCAAATCACAAGTCAGCGTTAAAGAGAATTAGAAGTAACGAATCTAAACGTTTAGTTAATAAATATAAGCATAAGACAACGCGTAATGCAATTAAAAAATTGCGTGACACGACTGATAAGAAGCAAGCTCAAGAATTGTTTGTTGATGTATCGTCTATGATTGATAAATTAGCGAAGAAAAATATTATACATGCTAATAAAGCTGCCAACTTAAAGTCTGGTTTAGCTATGCACATAGCTTCTTTATAAGTAAAGAGGAAAAGTTCATATATTAAAAGCTTCTCTTCGTGAGAAGCTTTTTTTATGGTGAAAATTTAAAGTTGAAAAGTTAAATCCAGTTTTGTTTATAAATAAAAATGCCTTGAGAATTTCTCAAGGCATTTTTTAGTATTATTCAGTAATGCAGATTTTAACCATTCATAGAGATTAAAAACTCCTCATTATTTTTAGTTTGTTTAAAACGTTCGTTGATAAACTCCATAGCTTCAACAGGATTCATATCTGCTAAGTATTTACGCATTACCCACATTCTTTGTATTGTTGTTTCGTCTAATAAAATATCATCACGACGCGTGCTTGAAGATGTTAAATCAATGGCAGGGAAAATACGACGATTCGATATTTTCCTATCTAATTGTAGCTCCATATTACCAGTACCTTTAAATTCTTCAAAGATAACTTCATCCATTTTAGATCCTGTTTCTGTTAATGCCGTAGCAATTATCGTTAATGACCCACCATTTTCAATATTTCGAGCCGCACCAAAGAAACGTTTTGGTTTGTGTAGCGCATTAGCATCCACACCACCACTTAATATTTTACCAGATGCTGGTTGTACCGAGTTGTAGGCTCGTGCTAAACGTGTAATGGAATCTAATAAAATAACCACATCATGTCCGCATTCTACCAAACGTTTTGCTTTTTCTAAAACAATGTTAGCAATTTTTACGTGTTCATGCGCTTCTTTATCAAAGGTAGAGGCAATAACTTCTCCGCGAACATTGCGTTGCATGTCTGTTACTTCTTCTGGACGTTCATCAATTAAAAGAATCATTTGGTAAACCTCTGGGTGATTGGCTGCAATGGCATTTGCCACGTCCTTTAATAACATGGTTTTACCAGTCTTAGGTTGTGATACAATCATACCACGTTGACCTTTTCCAATAGGCGAAAACAAATCCATGATTCGTGTTGAAATGGTACTTTGCTTTTCTGCTATATTAAATTTTTCTTGCGGAAATAACGGTGTTAAATGCTCAAAAGAAACGCGGTCTCTTACCACTTCTGGACTTTGACCATTAATGCGAATAACTTTTATAAGTGGAAAATATTTTTCACCCTCTTTTGGAGGTCTTACATTTCCTAAAACCGTATCTCCTACTTTTAAACCAAATAAACGAATTTGCGATTGGGATACATAAATATCATCAGGAGAGGATAAATAGTTGTAATCGGATGACCGTAAAAAACCGTAACCATCTTGCATAATGTCTAAAACACCTTCACTTTCTATAATAGCATCAAACTCAAAGTCGGGTTCTCTGTAGCGATTCCGTGTATCTTTATTACCGTTATTCTTTTTGTCGTGTTTCTGGTTTTGAGTCCGATTATCCTTTTGCTTATCATCGCGCGTATTGCCATTTTTGTCATCACGTTTCTGTGGCTGATTTGACTTTGGTCTCGGGTTAGGTTTGTTTTGTTTTTGAGGCGTTTTAGACTTTTCTGGAGCAGGTTTTTGTGTGCTGCTTTCTTTTGTGCTGTCCTTACTAGAATCTTTTACACTGGTTTGAGCCGTAGGTTCTTTTGTGCGTTCTGCACTAGGTTTGTTTTCGCGAGCAGGTTTCTGTACGCGTTTTCTAGGTGCTTTTTCAACAGGTTTTTCTGTTGGGCTTTCAGATTTTTTTTCAGAAGGAACAACTTCTTTTACCGCTTTTGGGTTGGCAGCTTGTTGGTCTAAAATTTGATAAACTAAATCTAATTTTTTTAATGAACGATATTTTGGAACGTTCAGTTTTTGAGCTATTTCCTGTAATTCAGGTAGCTTCATTGCTTTTAATTGAGATATTTCAAACATTGATGTTGAATTGAATGTTTTATTTTAATGTTGTTAAGTTGAATGATTCCGAAGAAAAATTGATCTTATTTTTTTGAAGAATTAATGCCTTACAACTCTGATAGTTGCAAATCATTACTGCAATTATACAACTTTATTTTCTTTTTTTTAGTTTAATTTTAAAAGAAACTGCTATTTTTGCTCTGGATAAATTAGATAATTAATGCTTCAAAGAATTCAAACTTTATATTTATTATTGGCTGCTGTAGTTTCAGGTGGTTTAATTGGTGTGTTTGAATTATGGACCACGCCAGAAGATGTAAAAGTGTTTGCAATGGATATTAATTATATTGTAATTATGTTTATTGTATCGGCAGCATTATCACTTATCTCCATAACAAGATTTAAAAGTAGGAAGTCGCAATTTATGTTGGGACGACTGAACATCATATTAAACTTTATTTTACTAGGATTATTTGTGTATCTGTCTCTAAACTTATCTGGAGAAACGGTTGTTTCTGAGAAGGGTATTGGGATTTTTCTTCCAATTGTTTCTATCGTGTTATTAGCGTTAGCTAATAAGGCCATCAAAAAGGATGAAGATCTTGTAAAATCTGTAGATCGATTACGATAAACCTTTCATCTTAGTAGTGTTAGTGCGTGAGCCCAAGGTGAAGATCTTGGGCTTTTTTATTTCTTAAATTCAATCACCTCTAAATTTTCAATTTTTTTCCCATCAATTGTAAAACGTAACATGGTTCGTACTTGATGAAAACCGTGTTTGCCTATGGCACCAGGGTTCATATGTATTAAATTGAGTTTTTTGTCTGGCATGACTTTTAAAATATGCGAGTGACCTGAAATAAAAATACGTGGCGGATTTTCCTTGATCATCTCCCGAATCCTAACATTGTATTTATTCGGATAACCACCAATATGGGTTATCCAAACATCAACCTCTTCGCACATAAAGCGGTTGTCTAATGGGAATTCCATTCGGGCTTTTTCATCATCTATATTGCCATAAACGGCTTTTAATGGTTTTAACGCTTTAATAGCATCGGTAACTTTTAAGTCGCCAATATCACCAGCATGCCAAACTTCATCTGCTTGTTTTACGTATTTTAAAACGTCATCATCCATATAACTGTGGGTATCGGAAAGTAGGAGTATTTTTGTCATGCTTACTTCCCAGAATATGGGAGTCTCTTTTAATTTAACTTTTATTTGAAATTTCAAGAACGATTAAAATTCTATCTTTGCGTTTTACAAAAATAGCATAAACCATTGAGATATTTTATAGCGCTTTCATATAACGGAAAAGATTACCATGGCTGGCAAAATCAGCCTAATGCTATTTCAGTTCAAGAGGTTATTGAAAAAGCGTTGTCTACATTATTAGGACAAGAAACACCTATTGTGGGAGCCGGAAGAACCGATGCAGGAGTGCATGCCAAAAACATGTTCGCGCATTTTGATACAGATGTTGTTTTTGAAAACGAGAATCTGTGTTACAGACTCAATGCGTTATTGCCTAAAGATGTAGCTATTCAGCATATATTTCCTGTAGCACCGGACGCGCATGCGCGTTTTCATGCTACAAGTAGAACCTATTTATATAGAATAGCTTTAGAGAAAAACGCTTTTAATTTTGAAAGCGCCTATTTTATAAAGCAAAAATTGGATATTCCAAAGATGCAAGCAGCGGCCGAAAGTTTATTAAACTATAAAGATTTTCAATGCTTTTCCAAAACAAATACCGATGTAAAGACGTATAATTGTACTATTATGAATGTGCATTTTGAACAGGTAGACGATGAATTACACTTTACCATTCAAGCCGATCGGTTTTTGCGTAATATGGTTCGGGCCATTGTTGGCACTTTAATAAATATTGGGTTGGGAAAAATTAATGAATCCGACCTACACACTATTATTCAATCTAAAAACAGACAAGAAGCAGGCTATTCCGTTCCAGCTCACGGTTTGTATTTAATTCATATTTCGTATCCAGAGACGATAAAAAATGGCAACTAAAACAGATAATAAATTATTAGATACCAATCTCCTTAAAAAGCTTGTGAAGTTCATGAAACCTTACAACAAGGTTTTTGTAGGTGTTCTTTTTGTGGTTATTTTATTAGCACTTCTAAGTGCTGCAAGACCATATATTTTACAGCAAGCTATTGATAATAATATAGCCACGAAAACCTTGGAAGGGTTTCTGCCTTATATTCTATTAATGGCAGCTTTATTATTGTTTGAAGTTATTAGTCAGTTGCTGTTTATATTTTATGCTAGCTGGTTAGGGCAAACTGTTGTTAAGGATATTCGGGTAACGCTATTTAACCACATGCTTCGTTTTAAAATGAAGTATTATGACAACTCGTCGGTAGGTGTTTTAATTACAAGAGCCGTAACGGATATGGAGCGAATTGCGGCTATTTTTGGCGAAGGTTTATTTATGATTTTCCGTGATTTGTTAACCATGATAGTCGTTTCAGCCGTAATGGTGTATATGAATTGGCAGTTGAGTATTATTGTGTTTTTAATGCTGCCTTTGGTTTTATATGCCACACGAATTTTTCAGAAGTATATGAAAAAGGCTTTTGAGGAAGTGCGTACGGAAGTTTCCAACCTAAACTCTTTTGTTCAAGAGCGTGTTACAGGCATGAAAATTTTACAGCTATTTACGCGAGAAGACACAGAATATAAAAACTTCAAAATAATAAATGAGCGTCATAAACAAGGTTGGCTAAAAACCGTTTGGTATAACTCTATATTTTTTCCAATTGCCGAATTATCATCATCTATTACCATAGGTTTAATAGCCTGGTATGGTGGTTTAAATGCCGTTGTGGATGATACCGCAACATTAGGAGATTTAACAGCATTTATCATGATGATTCCTATGTTATTTAGGCCATTGCGCCAAATAGCTGATAAATTTAATACACTACAAATGGGGATGGTTGCTGCCAATCGTGTGTTTAAAGTTTTAGAAACCACCTCGCAAATTGATGACACAGGAACGCAAGTTGCCGCTCATTTTAAAGGCGATATTCAATTTGAAAAGGTGCACTTTAGTTATGTTTCAGATGAAGAAGTGCTTAAAGGAATTTCTTTAAATGTAAAAGCAGGAGATACCATTGCTATTGTTGGAGCAACAGGAGCTGGAAAGTCAACCATTATTAATTTATTAAATCGCTTTTATGAGATAAACAAAGGCGTTATTAAAGTTGATGGTACCGATATAAAAGAATTCACATTAGCGTCTTTAAGACAACAAATTGCTGTGGTTTTACAGGATGTATTTTTGTTTGCGGATACTATTTTGAGCAACATTACTTTAAATAATCCAAGTATTACAGAGGATGATGTCATTGAAGCCGCTAAAGCAATCGGGATTCACGAATTTATTATGACCTTACCTAATGGGTACCATTATAACGTGAAGGAACGTGGCGCTATGTTATCATCGGGGCAGCGCCAACTGATTTCGTTTTTACGGGCCTATGTAACCAATCCGAGTATATTGGTTCTGGATGAGGCTACATCGTCTGTAGATTCTTATTCTGAACAACTAATTCAAAATGCGACAGATAAAATAACCAAAAACAGAACATCCATTGTTATTGCACATCGTTTGGCAACAATTAAAAAAGCAGATCAAATTATTGTTATGGACGCTGGAAAAATTGTAGAACAAGGAACGCATTCTGAACTTTTAGAAAAAGAGAATGGGTATTACAAAAATTTACACGACGTCCAATTTGCTAAAGAAGAAGAGGTAGCTTAATTCTGAATTATGTTAAGTCTTTTCTAATCAATTCAATTAATTCATCCGTGTCTTCAAACCTAATAAACTCACCATCCTTAAAATAGGCAATTTGACCCGTTTCTTCGCTAACAGCTAATGCTAAAGCATCTGTTTTTTCAGTAATTCCTACTGCAGCTCTGTGACGTAAACCAAAACGACTTGGTAAAATTTTATCATTGTTTACCGGTAAAATAACACGAGTGGCTTTAACAATATTATTCGAAATAATAATAGCACCATCATGAAGCGGGCTATTTTTAAAAAAAATACTTTCTATAATAGGTTGCGTTACCGTAATATTCATAGCATCACCTGTGGTAGTCAGGAAATCCAAATTATTATTGTGTTCTAAAACAATTAAAGCTCCCGTTTTAGACGAACTCATTTTAATACAGGCCGAAATAATAGTTTCCACATCCGTTTCATTTTCAGTTTCCGTTTTTAAAAACTTAAATTGCTTAAAAAATTTCCCGCGTTTACTGAAATTAGTGGACCCTACCATAAGTAAAAACTTTCTAATTTCCTGTTGGAAAACGACTATTAAAGCAATTAGTCCAACACTCATAAAACCACCCAAAATCTTGCTTAACATTTTCATTTGTAAGGTTTCAGTAACCAAAAAAATGAGGTAGATTATAACAATACCAATAAAAATGTTGATAGCAACTGTGCCTTTTACCAATTTATAAACGTAGTAGAGTAGTGCTGCTACAAGAACAACATCTATAATATCTATAACGGTAAATTTTAATAGGTCGTCAAAAATTTCCAAAGGCTCGTGTTTTTGTAAATGTAAGAATTATAGATTAATAAATAAATTCATTATTATCAACGATCAAATCTTCAGAAGTCACTGAAATCAAAGCCGATTTCAAACTAATATAATCTTGAAATGTTAAAGATTCAGATAGGTGAAGAACGACTGGTTTTGATTTGAAAAGTGAATCCGTTTGCAAATCAGAAACCAATTCCTGTAAATTTCGTGTTTGTTCAGAATCTGCAAGCTTGATAAGTTTTAAAGATTCTATTTGAAGGTTTATACTAGACGTTTTCAAATCATTAAAAGCTTTTTTTGTGGAAGCTACTGAATCTTTTAAATGATAATAAACATCTGTAAATTCTATAAAACCTAGATTTTTAATACGCGTATCATTACAGGAATAATAATTTTTGGCATCTTCGTTTTTATGTAATTCAGAGCCGCGTTTTTTGTTTTGAAGAAATTGAATTTCGGGAATCAGTTGTTTTAAAGTCAATCGCTTATCCACATTTACTAGCCAATTCGTGGAAATGATTAAATTTTTTCTATTTAGCTCTACCCCATTTACAGCCGTAGAATCGTAAAATAAATATGCTGGAGACACATCCAAAACCTCATGAACGTGGGCTTGTTGTACTTCAGGGAGTAAAATAACCTTGTCAGAACTACAAGCAACGACAAGTAAAGGGATTAAAAATTTAAAATATTTCATAAGTTTAATTCAATTCATTTGTTAGTTTAATGCATTCCATGGCTTCTTTTACATCATGAACCCGAAGGATGTTGGCGCCTTTTTGCAAGGCAATTGTATGCAACACAGTTGTACCATTCAAGGCGTTGTTGGCCGTGCTTTCTAATGTTTTATATATCATAGACTTTCTTGAAACACCTACTAATAGGAGTTTTTCAAGCATTTTAAAATGTTCTAAATGATTTAAAAGCGTAAAGTTTTGTTCCCGTGTTTTAGCAAAACCAAAACCAGGATCGATTATAATATCTGTAATTTGATGTTTTTTTGCCGCGGATACACGTTCAGAAAAATAAAATAATATGTTTTTTACAAGTGCCTCGTATTCCGTTAAGGTTTGCATAGTTTGTGGTGTGCCACGCATGTGCATCATAATGTAAGGAACTTGCAGTTTACCCACAACTTCCAGCATTTGATTATCCAATTTACCAGCCGAAATATCATTTATCATAACAGCTCCTGCTGAAATACTTGCCATAGCAACTTCACTCCGAAAGGTATCAACAGATAGTAAAACGTTTGGAAATTCAGTAACAAGGGCTTGAATTACTGGAATTATCCTTTTTAACTCTTCCGTTTCACTTACAAAACTAGCATTTGGTTTAGAACTATAGGCACCAACATCAATAAAGGTTGCGCCTTGGTGAAGCATCGTTTCCACTTGAGAAAACACCTCGTGTTCGTTTTTATATTTTCCACCATCAAAGAAAGAGTCTGGTGTTAAATTCAGTATTCCCATGACTTTTGGTGTAGCTAAATCAATTAGGTTTCCTTGGCAGTTAATGGTCATATCAGGGTATCTGGTTTATAGTTTGAAAGTGGTATCTTCCCACAATCAATTTCAAAAGTCAAGCACAAAATTAAGATATTCAGACTAAAATTGATGGGTATTTATGTCAAAATAAAAACAATCATCATTCAACTTTGAACTTTAAACAATTTAATCGAAATTTACACAAAATTCAATAGTACACATGCCAAATACATCACAAGAATATGATGCTGTAATTTCTATTTGCAGAAACCTTTTCGAGAAAAAAATGTCAGATTATGGTAGCGCATGGCGTATTTTACGTTTGCCATCACTAACCGATCAGATTTTTATAAAAGCGCAACGCATTCGCGGTTTACAGCAAAATGCAGTTCAGAAAGTGGATGAAGGCGAAGTGAGTGAATTTATAGGCATTGTAAATTACTGTGTAATGGCATTGATTCAGATTGAAAAAGGTGTGGTAGAACAACCTGATTTAGATACGGAAGAGGCCGTAAAATTATACACAGAAAAAGTGGCTCTTACCAAACAACTTATGATGGATAAAAATCATGATTATGGTGAAGCTTGGCGTGATATGCGGGTGAGTAGTTTAACAGATTTAATCCTTCAAAAACTATTACGCGTTAAACAAATTGAAAACAACCAAGGAAAAACATTAGTAAGTGAAGGCATTGACGCTAATTATCAAGATATGATTAATTATGCCGTTTTTGCTATGATTCATTTGGGTGTAGCCAAAAATTAATTATAATACCTAATTAGGTTTAAAATAGCATCAATTTCACCATCCTGTTCATATACAGGGAATTTAAATTTTTAGTATCATGAAATACATTGTAGCATTTAGTCGGATATTTGTAGGCGTACTTTTTATCATTTCAGGTTTCATTAAACTGAATGATCCACTTGGGTTTTCATATAAATTGCAGGAATATTTTGGCGAAGGTGTTTTAAATCTCCCTTTTTTAGAACCTTACGCATTAATTATTTCAATTCTTGTAGTTGTTTTTGAAGTCGTTTTAGGCGTTTTCTTACTCATTGGTTACAAACCTAAATTTACAATTTATAGTTTATTGGCTATGATTGTGTTTTTTACATTTCTAACATTTTATTCCGCATATTTTGATAAAGTTAAAGACTGTGGTTGTTTTGGCGATGCCTTAAAATTAACGCCATGGGAGAGTTTTACTAAAGATGTGGTGTTGCTAGTCTTTATTTTAATTTTATTAGTTGGCATCAAATACATTAAGCCGCTATTTGGAAGACCCGTTATAACAACCGCCATTGCTTTATTGAGCTTCTTGGCCTCTTTATCATTTGCTTATTATGTTTTAATGCATTTGCCAGCAATAGATTTCAGAGCCTATAAGGTTGGGGCTAATATTCAAGAAGGCATGACGGTTCCTGAAAATGCGGCAAAACCTGTTCAAGAATTTACTTGGACATTTAACGTAAATGGAGCCGAAGAAATATTTGTAACCGACGGAAGTTACCCATCTGTGGATGGCGAGTATGTTGGTGTAGAATCCAAAGTAATTGATCCAGGGTATGAGCCTCCTGTTGTCGATTTTTCAATAGAAACAGAAGATGAAGATCTTACAGAGTACTATTTAGAAAAAGACAAGCTCATCATGATTGTCATGTATAATTTGGCAACTGCCGAACCGGACGGTGTAGCTAAATTGAAAGCTTTTTCAGATAAAGCCCTTAAAAATGGTTATACAGTAATTGGTTTATCAGCATCTGGAGCGGCTGAAAAAGAGCAGTTTAAAGCGTCACATAAATTAAATTTCGATTTTTATTTATGTGATGAAAAAGCGTTAAAAACAGTTGTTCGAGCTAGCCCTGGTATTGTTAAATTAGAAAAAGGAACCGTTGTTCAAAAAGCACATTGGAATGATATTGAGAAAATAAAACTGTAAGGATAAACACTAATAAAATAAAGAGATTTAATTCTGATAAGCTACCTATTACATAAAATCATGTATGCATTACTGACGCTTTTCGGGGTGGTAACAGTTATATTTTTATTGTTTAATGTATTGCCTGGTGATCCCGCTAAAATGATGCTAGGTCAAAACCAATCAGCTGAACAGGTAGAAGCCGTCCGTCAGAAATACGGTTTTGATAAACCCAAAACCACTCAATATTTTTATTACCTAAACGATTTATTGCCTATATCATTTCACGCTAAAAATGAAGCGGATTATACCTTTTTAAAACCCGGAAAGTATGCAGCAACGCCTTTGTTTTCTGTTGGCAATACAACAATCGTTTTAAAACTTCCCTATTTACGGGAATCCTTTACCAAGCAAGGTAAACGCGTCTCTGAAGTGATTGGAGAAACCTTACCAAATACAGCTATATTGGCCGTATCCGCCATAACTATTGCTTTGTTTTTAGGACTTATTCTTGGTGTGGTTTCGGCTATTTACAAGGATACATGGTTGGATAAAGGCATTCAAATTGTGAGTACCGTAGGAATGAGTGTGCCTTCATTTTTTAGTGCTATTCTATTCGCTTGGTTTTTCGGATTCGTATTACATAAATATACCAAATTGGAAATGACAGGCAGTCTTTATGAATTAGATGATTATGGACAAGCCATGCATATTCAATGGAAAAATTTAATACTTCCAGCTATAGTTTTGGGAATTCGGCCGTTAGCAGTGGTTATTCAGCTCATGCGAAATTCACTGTTGGAGGTGTATAATCAAGATTTTATTCGCACCGCAAGAGCAAAAGGCTTAAGCGAATATCAAATTATTAGAAAACATGCCGTTAAAAATGCCTTGAATCCGGTAGTTACCGCCATTTCTGGATGGTTTGCATCTATGTTGGCAGGTGCTGTTTTTGTAGAATATATTTTTGGTTGGAATGGTCTCGGTAAAGAAATTGTAAATGCTTTAAATACACTGGACTTACCGGTTATAATGGGTTCTGTATTGATAATTGCGGTAATCTTCATAATTATCAATATTTTTGTCGATATTATTTATACGTGGTTGGATCCAAAAGTAGCGTTGGAATAGAATCCCTGTGAAAACAAGAACTTTATAAAATCATGCTTAAACTAAAGTCAAGCAGCACCCCCAGTCAAATATATTATTAAAAAGAAGCATAAAGCATTAAAAAAGTAGGAATATGAGAAAACAAATAGTTGCCGGAAATTGGAAAATGAATAATGATTTGTCGCAAACCGAATTGTTAATTACCAATTTAAAAAGACAGGTAAAAACCTCTGAAGCAGAAATGATGATAGCACCTTCATTTACCAATTTATGGTCTGCTTTTGAATCGCTTCGGGAATATGATGTTGAAGTTATTGCGCAAAACATGCACTTTGCAGAAAGTGGTGCCTATACAGGAGAGGTAAGTGCGGGTATGTTGAAAAGTGTTGGTATACAAACGGTAATTTTAGGCCATAGTGAGCGTCGTGCGTATTTTAATGAAACCGATGATTTATTAGCTGAAAAAGTTGATGCTGCTTTAAAAAATGATATGCGTGTAATTTTTTGTTTCGGGGAAGAATTAGCAGATAGAAAGTCTAATAATCATGAAACGGTTGTTGAAAACCAAATCAAGAATGGGCTGTTTCATTTGGATGCAGATGCTTTTAAAACTATTGTTTTAGCTTACGAACCCGTTTGGGCAATAGGAACTGGCGAAACCGCTAGTCCGGAACAAGCACAGGATATGCATGCATTTATCAGAAAAACTTTAACCAATAAATATGGACAAAGCGTAGCGGATTCAGTTTCCATATTATATGGTGGAAGCGTGAAACCTAATAATGCGCAGGAAATATTTTCCAAACCAGATGTAGATGGTGGCCTCATTGGTGGAGCAGCATTGAATGCCGACGATTTTATGACTATTGTTAATGCATTTTAAGTAAAAATATATGTCAAATACAATTTATATAGGTTACGATTTTACCGTAACCCCATTGCAGCCAGCTGTTGAAATTTTAATAGCCGAACTAGGCTATGCCGGTTTTGAGAGTTTTGTGGAAACAGAAACAGGCGTTACGGCTTACATTCAGAAAGACGAATGGCGAAGCGATATTTTAGAAGATATTCAAATTTTAGATTCCGATGAATTTGAAATAACATTCGAATTCAACGAAATAGAACAAGTAAATTGGAATGCCGAATGGGAGCGAAATTTCAATCCAATTATTGTGGATGATGTCTGTGCAGTTCGTGCCCCTTTCCATGAAAAGTTCGATACGAAATACGATATTATTATCGAACCCAAAATGAGTTTTGGAACAGGACATCATGAAACCACCCACATGATGATTCAGCATATTCTTAAAAATGATTTTACGGATAAAACCGTTTTAGATATGGGCTGTGGAACTGGTGTTTTGGCTATTTTAGCCGAAATGAAAGGGGCCAAAAAACTGGAAGCTATAGATATTGACAACTGGTGTTATTTAAATAGTGTGGAAAATGTGGAGCGTAACAACTGCCATAAAATTTCCGTATATGAAGGCGATGTTAGCTTGCTTAAAAATAAAGCTTACGATATAATTATTGCGAATATCAATAGAAACATATTGCTTCAGGACATTCCAGAATATGCTACTTGCCTAAATGCGAAAGGTTTGTTATTTTTAAGTGGATTTTATTTTGATGATATTCCGGTCCTTGAAGAACTTTGTAATAAAATGAACCTTAAACGCGTTGATACATTACAACGTAACGATTGGGTTGCTTTAAAATTCGAAAAAGAATAACCGTTAATTGAAGCTGGCTTCAAATAACGATAAATTTAAAAATTATGAGTACCAAAGAACAAACATTAGAAGATGTTCTCCTTAAAGAAGAGGTTTTAAAGGAAAACGAAATTATTCTTTATAATGATGATGTTAATACCTTTGATCACGTTATAAATACTTTAATTTACGCCTGTGATCATACAGCCGAACAAGCCGAACAATGTTCTATTTTAGTGCATTATAAAGGACAGTGCACGGTAAAAACAGGTTCTTATAAAGAGCTAGAACCACGATGCTCAATGCTTTTAGAAGCAGGTTTGAGTGCGGAGTTAATTTAAAAAAGGTACCCAAATTTATTTGGGTACCTCATTTAAGGAAATCCACTTGATTAAGTGTTAATCCTCCGATTAATAGCATAATAAATATCAAAAATAATTAGCTAAAAAACTATGATTTTTATCAGTATTCAAAATGTTTCTAGGTAGTTATTAAGTCTTCTTTTATTTTCTTCAATCACAATAACGGAACGTTTTGGTCATTTTTCGGTAGGCCATAAGCGGTTTTTCAAAAAGAAAAGGCTTTACAAATAGAAGTTTTTGTAGGTGTTTTTTTTTAAATGTATCCAAACTGATTTATATCATATATAAAACCGTTTTAAAGCTTTAAATTTAAAGATAAAGACTTTTATTTATGAATATCAATCAAATAAGAAATTTAGAATTTTTTCAAAACCTTGGAAAGTTGTTTTATGCTGTGGCTTTTGCCGATAAAAACATCGTTAAAGAAGAGTTTAGTACTTTAGTTTCATGTTTAGATGATTCGAGCTTCAGTCATATTTTTTTAGAAACAGAATTTAAATACCACGTTATATCAATATTTAATACATTGTATTTAGAACAAAGCGATGCACAAAAGTGCTTTGATGAATTTTTAGATTATAAAAAGCAGAATAATAACCTATTCTCAAAACCTATCAATGAAGCTATATTAAAAATGGCGAGTAAACTAGCAGCTAGTTTTTCTGGTCAAAACAAATCCGAGCTTATTATGCTTGTAAATTTGAGTATTGAATTAAAAAAAGGGAACTAATAAATTCGGTATTTAACGTTAAAATTGATTTGAATACTTAAAACATGGATTATACGGTGTAATGGTTTTAAATTCAGAAGTGTATTAAAAAAAATTAAGTTTTTTAAATTGCTGCGCATTAAGAAAGCTCCGCTCAAAACATGCTTAAAACAAAAAAAACGCTCAAGCTAGCTTGGCGTTTTTTTTCTTATTTAAGTAATTTTAGTGACCTCGACTGGATTCAAACCAGTAACCTCTTGAGCCGTAATCAAGTATATAGCTATTTGTTAGTTACTCGAAATATAGCTGATTATTGATATTATATAGCATTAACGTGGTTTTTGCTGTTATGTGTTAATATCTATTATATGTTTAGTAATGTATTTTTTCTGCAAATATTCTGCAAATATTTATATTTGCAGAAACGGTATTACTATGAACAAAAAAATAGATGACTATAAAATTTCTATTAAGCTAGATGTCAGAAGGAAAAAAGCTAATAAAACTTATCCTGTTAAATTGCGAGTATATGGAAAGCAGACAAAAAAAGAAAAATGGTATTCTTTAGATGTTGACTTAACCGAAGATAAATTTGAAACTATTTGGGTAAACGGTAATAGTAATAAGTTGCGTGGTTCTAATAAAGAGGTTTATACAAAGCTTCAAGCTTATCTATCAAGAGCAGAAAATGAAGCAAGGGAAATGACTGTTTTTGATTTTGATAAATTTGAAACTAAATTTTTCCGTAAATCGTCAGATAAAAATAATGTGAAGTATCATTTTGATCTTGTGATTAGCAAAAACATGAAAAATGATAAAATTGGAACAGCTGAAAGTTATAAATACACTTTTAATTCTTTGGCTGAATTTAGCAAGACTAAAAAGAAATGTGAAGGTGAAAAGCTAACTTTTAATCATATTACTGTTGATTGGTTAAAAGATTATGAGAAAACGATGCTACTGCAAGGTAAAAGTATAACCACTATTGGGATTTACACACGAACATTAAGAGTGATCTTTAATAATGCCATTGATGAAGGCGATATAATTAATGATATTTACCCTTTTGGCAAGAAGAAATATAGCATACCTAAATCCAAGAAGGTAAAAAAGGCTTTAAACTCAACGCAGCTTAAAACGTTATTTAATGCTAAAGCTGAAAACGATAATGAACAACTGGCTAAAGATTTTTGGTTTTTTAGTTATTCATGCAACGGTATGAATTTTAAAGATATGGCTTTGTTGAAATATTCAGACATAAAAAAAGACAGATTCTCATATTTTAGGGCAAAAACATTTGACAAGACTGCCGAAAAAACTGAAATAATAATATATTTGACCGACTTCACGAATGGTATTATATCCCGATACGGTAATAAAATTAAAAATGATTTTGTTTTTAACATCATATCTAAAAATGATACAAGTGAAACGCAATACAAGAAAATTAAAAACTTCACACGCTTGGTTAACGACCACTTAAAGAGACTAGCTAAAAGAAACAATTTACCAAGCGATATTTCGACGTACTGGGCAAGACATTCGTTCGCTACTAATTCAATGCGTAAAGGTGTTAGTATAGAGTTTATAAGTGAAGCCTTAAATCATAGTGATTTAAGTGTAACTAAAAATTATCTTGATGGCTTTGAAGATGAAGCTAAAAAAGAATTTGCTAACTCAATAATGGATTTTTAAATATACAATAATGCTAAAAAAATTAGATAACCGTTTTAGTTATTCAGAAGTAGAGGTTAAGAACTTTTTAGATGAACTTTATCAAGCCTATGAAGATGGTGTTATAAAGGATGCAGATATAGATATGCAGCTCGAAAAGTTTGTTGATGCAATAAAAGAGTATTTAGGAAACGAGATATTGTACAAAGAACGAATAAATTCTATTTTCATAAAACTACACTTGTCAATTCCAAATGAAGTGAAAGAAGAATGTAATGTTTGTCGTATGGATCGTAATCTTTCAGATGAAATTATATGTAGAAAATATTTTGAAGAAGCCTACGACGAGATTGTTGCGAAAGTTGTTCCATATGTTGGCTATGTAGAAAATAATAGACACACATTTAATTCAAAAGACTTACTGCTTTCAGCGACCAATGAATTTTTTGAGCATTTTGAAGCTAAAAATGGTAAGTTGGATTTTTACGCTGATAAATTTGATAAGATAATGTTGACCAATTCTTTAATGATTCTGCGCGAATCTTTGCTTGAAATGGACACCCGAACTGCGATGCAAAGGGTTATCGAGATAATCGAAGAATTAGAGAGTCACAAGGTTATTGCGCAATCTACAGATAGGGTATTATATAATCATGTTAAACCTCAAATAAAATTCCTAAAAAAACAATTGAAATATTATGAGAAAAAACTATTAACAGAATCGTTAAATGATAGATCCGATGAAAAACCTAAAATAGAAGATGTTTTAGAATCGAACAAAAATATAATTGATCCTAAATCCGTTTTAACTGGGAGCAATGTTTTTTGTGCGTCAATGCCCATAGATATACCTATAGAGCATTTCAAAATACTTACAATCAGCAAAAGCAAAAATGGTAAACCGTATTTAACCCAAGGTGAATTTGAAATTTTTATTCAAAGAGCCTTTTTAGGTGTAGAAAATTTAGAAAAACTAAAATTTAATCAAGAACCAAAAGGAGAGAAGTTAAAAATACAATATTTATTTAGACAGTTTTATGAAAACTATTGTTTTGAGTATTTCGATACTGGGCAAACACAAGATTTTTTTATTAAACTTTTGACTGAAAATTTTACGGGATGGAACTTTAAAAATGTGAAAAATAATTTCAAAACAAAGCCAAAATCACTTATTTAATTACTGCACTTACTTTTGTTATTACCGCACTTACTGTTTCTATAATAAAGGTTTAAAAACACTATAACTTAGTACCTGTAAAATTCTAAACAAGTACTATGAGAACATTAAATTTTGAAAATCTGCCTAACGCAGTCGCTGAACTTATAAAAGGTCAAAGCGAATTGAGAGCCTTACTTCTTCAAAAGGCAAATCTAGAACCCGAAATGGAAGTACCAATCCAAGTGGATGGTGTTATGCCAATTACGGGTTTTTCTAAACCCACTATTTACGGATATGTCCAACGGAACGAAATACCTTATCATAAAAAAGGTAATCGTTTGTATTTTTTCAAGTCTGAAATAATAGACTGGATAAAACAAGGCAAACAAAAAACTATTAAAGAAGTTGAAACTGACGTCGATACTTTATTGTCTAACAAAGGAAAAAGATTAAGAAAATGAGAAATTCAAGAATTAAATCATTCAAAAAATCAATTTTATTAATCGTTAGTCTAACGTTAAATTAACGCACAATGGATAGATATACATACGAATGTAAATATTGTGGTGGTAAATATACCCCAAAAAGAAGGTATAAACAGAAATACTGTAGTAATAGTTGTCGAGTAAATGCTTTCAATAAACGAAAACAGATTGAACAGAGTTTACCCGATGAAGAAAAAGACAAAAAAGGATTCAACAAAAAAGGGAATGAGTTGGTCTGGAATCGGTGATGCTGCTGTCGGAACTTTAGCAACTAATTTAGCTACCAGTTTGTTTACAAGAGAAGAAAATAAACCTGCAACCAAAGGCGATATTCAGAAACTTTTAAATGGCGGTATTAATAATTTGATACTTGTGAAAAACATACCAGTAAGGATGGATGGAACAAGAACCTATTTTGATACCATTAAACAAATACTAATTTATAAATAGAGAAATGAAAAACATAAAAACATACCAGCCAGATGGCTTAAATATACTGGAAGACATCCGAAGAGACTTGTTAAGTGCATGTTCACATGCTGATAATTCTTTATCGCCACGAATATTGCATAATTTAATGTCAAAAATAAACATAGCAATTGAAGTAATTAATTATCAACCCAGATTACCGCTACATCAAATTGAAGAGCGAATAAAAGAAATATGTAAGAATGATAAAACAACGCATGGCGTAACGTGTAATTTTCTCTTTACCACTAAATATGGGAATATCGATTACTCAAAGTTGTCTGTTTTAAATGTAAATGTGTAAATATGGAAGAAAAATACTTGAGAATTGGCACAGCGTATTATAAAGACGTAAAAATGCCATTAAATAGTCAGGACACTATGAAAATGTTAGTGCCTTGGTCTAAAAATGAAATAGCAACGGATCATGGAAGAGATTTTGTAAAAGATATAGTAAAGTATGATGGTTTTTGCTTAATACCATCGCACACCAATTACCAACCAGTAATTAATGGTTTTTACAATAGATATGAGAAATTAGATCATAAAATTGTCAAAGGAAGTTTTGTGGAAACTGAAAAATTTCTAAAACACATTTTTGGAGAGCAATATGAAATTGGTTTGGACTACTTATCCATATTATGGCATAATCCAACACAAATATTGCCAGTATTATGTTTAGTAAGTAACGAGCGTAATACGGGTAAAACAACATTTATTAATTGGTTGAAGTTTATATTTCAAAATAATATGACAATCAATAATAATGAGGATTTTAGAAGTCGATTTAATTCCGATTGGGCATCAAAATTAATTATTGCTGTAGATGAAGTATTGTTAGATAAAAGAGAGGATAGCGAGCGACTAAAAAACCTTTCTACTGCTAAAACCTATAAAAGTGAAGCCAAAGGAAAAGATAAAATAGAGGGTAGCTTTTTTGGAAAGTTTATACTGTGTTCAAACAATGAAGAAAACTTTGTTTATATAGATAATTCCGAAACCAGATATTGGGTGCGAAAAATTATACCATTTGATTTATCTCAAGATAATCCAAACCTATTGGAAGCATTGATAGAAGAGATACCGCATTTCATCAATTATATTAATAGTCGTAAAATTTCATGTCCTAGAAAAACAAGAATGTGGTTCACCAAAGAACAAATTTATACGCAGGCTTTAGAGGTGTTAATGAATGGCAACAAAACTTTTGTAAATAAGGAGTTGGAACAAATTCTTTCTGATGAGTTTTTACAGTTTGATACGGAGGAATTAAAATATTCCGTTGGCGATTTAGTTGATAAACTGGGTAAGCATAATATTAGAACCAGTTCGTTTAAAATATCTGAATTAATAAGAAGCTTATATAAAATAGAGCCTAAAAATAGTACGTATATAAAATATCATATTTCGTATTCTGTTCAAAATAAGCCTATTGTAGAAGAAACGAATCGTAAAGGGCGTCATTATACGTTTACAAAAGGAATGTTTGAAAATTTAAGTTGATTCGTTGACTAATTACTATAATGCCATGCTAGCTGGCGTTTATGGTAAAAACATCAACTCAACATTTTTGCAACAACCCTAACTTTGTAATTGTTGACACCTTGTTTCTTAATTGTTTTAAGCAAAAACCCTTACAGGATTGTGTTTCTGAAAAATGTAGCAACAAGCAACAAGGTTTGTATGTATATCTTTTTTCTTTAAAGGTATTTACTGAAATCCTCAAGATTAAGTCAGATTAAAATTATATTTTTAACATTCTAAACAAAATCACACCAATTTAATGTCAGAAGACCATAAAAAACAATTAGAACAACAACTCTGGAATATTGCCAACACCTTACGTGGTAAAATGAATGCAGATGAGTTTCGTGATTATATATTAGGCTTTATTTTCTACAAATATTTAGCCGAAAAAATGGAAATATATGCCAACAGAATCCTTAAAGAAGGAGGTGATGCATTTTTATTTTCTGAAATAAACGAAAACACAGAAACTGGAAAAGAATATATAGAAGCTATAAAGGAAGAATCTTTAGAAAAATTAGGGTACTTCTTAAAACCATCAGAATTATTTTCAGCCGTTTCTAAACGTGGTAATCATAATGAGGATGCCATAGCACTTGATGCAGTTGCAGAAGACACGTCATTAAGCTACAACACAAAAGACAATTTCATATTAGAAGATTTACAAAAAATCTTAAACAATATCCAAAACAGTACGATGGGTACGGATAGCGAAGAAGATTTTGAAGACCTTTTTGAAGATATGGATTTAAACTCTACCAAGTTAGGTAAAAGTCCAGAAGCGCGTAATGAGATTATAGCCAAAGTACTTGCGCATTTAGATAAAATAGATTTCAAATTAGAAAATACCGAATTAGATGTTTTGGGTGATGCTTACGAATACCTAATAGGGAAATTTGCAAGTGGTGCAGGTAAAAAAGCGGGCGAATTTTATACACCACAGGAGGTAAGTATGGTATTGGCGAAGCTGGTAACAACAGGCAAAAAGAAATTAAAATCGGTTTACGATCCAACTTGTGGTTCTGGTTCTTTGCTATTGCGTGTAGCTAAAGAAGTAGAAGAAGTAAATAACTTTTACGGACAAGAATTAAACCGTACTACATATAATTTAGCACGTATGAATATGATATTGCACGGTGTGCATTATCGTAAGTTTGATATTAAACAAGAAGACACTTTAGAACACCCACAACATATTGAACATCGTTTTGAAGCTATTGTAGCCAATCCACCATTTTCTGCAAAATGGAGTGCTAATAAACTCTTTATGAGTGACGATAGGTTTAGCCAATATGGTAAGTTAGCACCAAGTAGTAAAGCAGATTTTGCTTTTGTACAGCATATGGTGCATCATTTAGCAGAAAACGGACAAATGGCAGTAGTATTGCCACACGGTGCTTTATTTAGAGGAAGTGCCGAAGCACACATACGAAAATATTTAATTGAAGAAAAAAACTTTTTAGATGCCGTTATAGGTTTGCCAGCCAATATATTTTATGGTACTTCTATACCAACCTGTATTTTGGTGTTTAAAAAATGTAGAGAAAATCCTAACGATATTTTATTTATTGATGCCAGCGCTAATTTTGAGAAAGTAAAAACTCAAAATATGTTAAGTGATGCTAATATGGATAAAATTGTTAGTACGTATCGAGAACGTAAAACCGAAGATAAATATGCTTATTTAGCCTCTTTAGAAGAAGTAGTAGAAAACGATTACAACCTAAACATACCACGTTATGTAGATACCTTTGAAGAGGAAGAACCAATTGATATTGATAGCGTTGCTTCTGAAATACAAACTTTAAACACTGATTTAGAAGAAAACGAAACCCTTATTGCTTCTTTCTGTAAAGAATTAAATATTAAAACACCGTTTTAAGATGCCGAAAGAAAAAATGTTAGTTCCAAAATTGAGGTTTTCAGAGTTTGAAGAAGAACTAAAAAATATTGAATTAAAAAAAGCGGCAACGATTAACCCAAAAAGTAAAGAGCTGCCTGATTCATTTATTTATATAGATTTAGAAAGTGTTGAAAATGGAATTTTAGCTAAAGAGGAGAGAATATATAAAAATGAAGCACCTAGTAGGGCACAAAGATTATTGTCAAAGGGAGATATTTTATATCAAACTGTAAGACCTTATCAAATGAATAATTATTTTTTTTATAAAAATAATATTGATTATGTTGCTTCTACAGGTTATGCTCAAATTAGAACAAAGAACAATTCAAAATATTTATATCAATATTTACATACATTTTACTTCGTAAACAAAGTCTTATTAAGGTGTACTGGAACAAGTTATCCTGCCATTAACTCAACAGATTTATCAAAAATAAAAGTTAATATTCCATCTTTAAAAGAACAACAAAAAATAGCCAATTTCCTAACATCCATAGACACCCAAATACAAACTTTAGAAAAAAAGAAAACTCTTTTAGAGCAATACAAAAAAGGGGTAATTCAAAAAATCTTTAAACAAGAGTTACGGTTTAAAGATGAAGATGGGAATGCGTTTCCAGAGTGGGAGAAAAGAAAGTTTTCAGAAGTATTATTTGAACATAAACTAAAAAGTACAGGAAAAGAAGAGGTGCATTCGGTTTCTGTGCATAAGGGAGTTATAAATCAAATAGAACATTTAGGAAGAAGTTTTTCGGCTAAAGACACAAGTCATTACAGTCGAGTTTTACCAAACGATATTATTTATACTAAAAGCCCAACTGGAGATTTTCCTTTGGGTATTATCAAACAAAATCACATAAAGGAGGATGTTATAATTTCACCACTTTATGGTGTGTTTACACCTGAAACTAAAGAATTAGGCTACATACTGCACGTTTATTTTGAATCACCGATTAATACCTCAAACTATTTAAGTTCAATTATTCAAAAAGGAGCTAAAAACACAATTAATATAACGAACACTAAATTTTTATCAAAAAAAATGCTGCTTCCTGTTTCCAAGGAAGAACAAATCAAAATCGCTAATTTCCTATCTGCCATAGATGAAAATATAGATTTAGTAAATACAAAAATAGAACAAACCAAAAGCTATAAAAAAGGCTTGTTACAACAGATGTTTGTTTAAAAATATAACTTATTACAAAATGATTACACAAGAGTTACTTTCGAGTGAGAAAGGAAAAAACATAATACTACCAGAAGATTTAGACACTACAAATTTTATCCTATCGCTATATGAGCAAGACGACCTCGATATAACTGAAGCCAAGACCTTTCTAAAAAATTATATTAGTGTTAAAAATCCTATGGAAGCGTTAGCTTTAAATTTTATCGCTCACAATTTTCAGTACTATAAACAAACGGGTGATACCATTTTTTATGATTTGGGATTTGATAATGTTTATGGTTCAATTGTAGAACATTCCGTTCTTGGTTTCTATGCTTTATTAAAAGAATTTATTACACCATATAAAGACGATTGGAAACTAAAGCAAGTTCGCACATTCAATCCCTTAAATAATTGTTTTGAAGAGCGAGATAGTTGGGTGTCTGAAAAAGCAAAAATGTCTATCGAATGGGCAGCAGGATCAAGAATGATAGCAACTATAATTTGTAGTGAATTTGACAAAACCTTATTGTCTTTAAACAAACGATTATATGATAAACTAGATAAGAAAAATTTAGCACTTTTTTATGATATGGAGGATTTTGAAGAATTAACAGGCTCTGATGATTATAGGGATTTAAAAAATACGTTGTTGCTATAAAACAGCAGTATAAGTACATAGAGGTTAATAACCGTTATTAAATAGAATATAGCTTCATTTAGCCTATTGGATTTAAATCAGCAAATTTGGGAACAAAACCAGAACAAGTATTAGAAAATCAGACAATTTAATGAATAGAGCCTGTGAAATAAGGATTTCTAATGTGTTTTTGGGTGAAGTTAAATGTTAAAAAAGAGTAAAATATGGTAATAAGTAGTAAAATATGGTATGGAGTTTGTATATTTGCAGTAACAGAACCCGTGTTGCATACCATTAGAACTGCACTCGGGTCATTTTTTTTTATATAAGTTATGGCAACGAAACCAGCGTTTACCATAGCTAAACAATTACAGCAACTTAAAAACAGAGGTATGCTGTTTAAAGATGAGGCATCTGCTACTCATTTTTTATCTACCATAAGTTATTATCGTTTACAAGGGTATTGGTGGGATATGCAATCTGATAATGTAAAGCATGTTTTTGAACCAAATACTTATTTTGAAACTGTAATCGAACGTTATAATTTTGATAGACATTTAAAACTTATTTTATTTGATGCTATAGAGCGAATAGAAATTGCTTTAAGGACAAAAATGATTTATCATATGTCGTTGTCGTATGGTGCTTTATGGTATTTAGATGCTACGTTATTTGCAAATCCAAAATATCACGCTTCGTCTGTAAAGATTATTAAGAAAGAGTTTGATTATAGTAAGGAAATTTTTATTGTTGACCACAAACGAAAATACCCTAAAACAAATGCAGAATCATGGAAGACTTTAGAGGTTGTTTCTATGGGGTGCCTTTCAAAACTATATAAAAATATAGACCATCAGTTACCAGAAAAAACCCAAATTGCAAAAGACATGGGGTTACACTTGCATAATGAACTATCAAGTTGGTTAGAAGCAATTGTATATGTGCGAAACATAATAGCTCACCATTCAAGACTTTGGAGTAGAACTATGGCTATAAAAGCTACCGATACAATATCAAACCCAATGTATGATTGGTTAAATATGCCATTAACCGAAGTCCAAAAAAAGAAGCCTTTTTTAATTATATCAACATTAATTTATTTAGCAAATGCAGTTACACCAGGTCATCAAATTAAAGATAAGATTATTGAGTTAATTAAAGCTAATCCAAATGTTCCAATCTATAAATTAGGGTTTTTAAATAGTTGGGAACAAAATCCATTATGGATAAATAATTCGAGTAATAAAGGGTGTCTTTCTTTTAGTATTTTTAAAAAATAAGTATGAGTACACAACCAGAACAAGTTTTAGAAAATCAGTTAATAGAGCAGCTTTCAAATATTGGATATACCAAAGTTAGTATTCCAGACGAAGCTTCATTATTAGCTAATTTAAAAGCACAATTAGAAAAGCATAACAATATAACGTTTACTGCTAAAGAATTTGAGCGTGTTTTAAATATTTTGAGTAAAGGTTCTGTATTTGAAAAAGCCAAAACATTACGTGAAAAACAACATATTGTTAGAGATAATGGCGATAATTTATATTTCGAGTTTTTAAATACCGAGCATTGGTGTCAAAACCAATATCAAGTTACCAATCAAGTTACTATTGAAGGTAATTATAAAAACCGCTATGATGTTACGCTATTAGTAAATGGTTTGCCTTTAGTTCAAATTGAATTAAAGCGTAGAGGTTTAGAAATGAAAGAAGCTTTTAATCAAATTAATCGCTATCAAAGACATTCATTTGGTGCTAAATCTGCTTTATTTCAATACGTACAAATATTTGTTATTAGTAACGGTGTAAATACAAAATACTATGCAAATAACAGGCATCAATCATTTAAGCAAACATTCTATTGGACAAATAACGAAAACAAGCGTTTAACCAATATTTTAAACGGTTTTACATCAGAGTTTTTAGAGCCTTGTCATATCTCTAAAATGATATGTAAATACATTGTGTTAAATGAAACGCATAAAATATTAATGGTGCTTAGACCATATCAATATTATGCTGTAGAAAGCATTATCGATAAAGTCAAAAATAGTACACATAATGGTTATATCTGGCATACTACAGGTTCAGGTAAAACATTGACTTCTTTTAAAGCAAGTCAAATTATTATGAAAATGCCACAAGTTAAAAAAGTGATATTTGTAGTAGATAGAAAGGATTTAGACTACCAAACCACCAAAGAGTTTAATAGTTTCTCCAAAGGTAGTATAGATGGTACAGACAATACAAAAGCGTTAGTAAAACAGTTTAGTGATGATACTAAAATAATTGTTACTACCATTCAGAAGTTAAATACAGCCATTAGCAAAAAGAACTATTTAGCGAAGATGGAGAAAATGAAAGATGAGCGTATCGTCTTTATTTTCGATGAATGTCACCGTAGTCAATTTGGAGAAACACACAACCGTATAAAAGCGTTCTTCAATAACTTTCAAATGTTTGGTTTTACTGGAACACCCATATTTGCAGATAATGCGGTTAAAAATGAATTAGGTAAACGTACAACCAAAGAACTGTTTGGAGAATGTTTGCATAAATATGTGATTACAGATGCAATTAAGGATGAAAATGTATTAAAATTTGCTGTAGAATACGTTGGTAAATACAAGAAAAAAGAATCTGCAACAGAAATAGATATTGAAGTAGAAGACATTGATCGTAAAGAGTTAATGGAATCGCCAAAACGTTTAGAAAAAGTAGCCGATTATATTATTGCCAATCACAGCCGTAAAACGCACAACAAAGAATTTACAGGAATGTTTTGTGTGGGTAGTACTGATATGTTGGTAGATTATTATGATATTTTATATCGTAAAAAATTAGAAGGGGAACATAATCTTAAAATAGCAACCATATTTAGTTATGTAGCAAACGAAGACGATGCAGATGCCAACGGATATATTCCAGAAGAAGTAGCAATTGCCGCAGAACCTAATGCTGAATACGCTTTAAATCCACATAAAAGGGATAAATTAGAAAGTTATATAGGACATTATAATGAGATGTTTGGATCTAATTTTTCAACAAAGGATAGTCAGTCATTCTACAATTATTACAACGATATTTCAAAGAAAGTAAAAGAACGTAAGATTGATATTCTGTTAGTAGTAAATATGTTCTTAACTGGTTTTGATAGTCCATCGTTAAACACTTTATACGTTGATAAAAATTTAAAATATCACGGTTTAATACAAGCATATTCACGCACCAATAGAATTATAAACGAGCAAAAATCACAAGGTAATATTGTGGTGTTCCGAAATCTTAAAAAAGTAACCGATCAAGCTATTACTCTTTTTAGTAATAAAGAAGCTATAGATGTGATTATAATGGAACCTTATGAGGATTATGCTAAAAAATTCAATGATGCTTTTATCAATTTATTAAAAATAACACCTACTGTTAATAGTGTAAATCAATTAGTAAGTGAAGAGGATGAATTAGAGTTTATCAAGGCATTTAGGGAGTTAATGCGTTTAAAAAATACAATGACAACCTTCGCTAATTTCAATTGGGAAGATTTAGCCATGCAAGAACAGTTGTTTAATGATTATAGAAGCAAGTATTTAGATTTATGGCAAAAAACCAAACACGACAATACTAAAGAAAAAGTTTCAATTCTTGATGATGTAGATTTTGAATTAGAGTTAATTCATAGTGACGTAATAAATGTTTCTTATATTCTGCAATTATTGGCAGGTTTAAAAGATGCTAAACAGTCGGATAAAGTAGCTAAACAAAAGGAGATCGTTGATGCCTTGACGGGAGAGGCTAATTTAAGAAGTAAACGAGAATTAATAGAAAAGTTTATTGAAGATAATCTGCCTGAAATAGAAGATTCAGAAACCATACCTCAAGAGTTTGAAAAGTTCTGGTCAGAAGAACAGCAAAAAGCGTTTGAAGTATTCGTAAAAGAAGAAAATCTATCATCAGAAAAAACACAAAAGCTTATAGAAGATTATCTTTATGCCGAACGAGAACCATTGCGTGATGAATTACTGGATTTAATAGAAGGTACAAAGCCAAATGTTTTAAAACGTAAATCAATAGGTGATAGAATTTTAAATAAAGTCGTAAACTTTGTGGAGACTTTTATTAATGGAATGGATAGTTAAGTAATTATATTAAAATTAACTTAAAAGTGAAATATATTTGTAAATTAACTTAAAAGTGAATAACTTTGCACACATAAAACCACTATTCAAATATAAAACAGTAGCATATTATTCTGTTTGTTTGGATGATAATGAAAAAACATTATATCAAGAGTTTGTTGAAAAACATACTGTTGAGAATAAAGATAAGTTATATCATATTCAAAAATGGTTAAAAGAAATAGGTGAAAAATATGGCGCACAAAATCGTTTTTTCAGAAATGAGGCTCAAATTGCTGATGCTTCAGCATTACCACCAATTGGCAAAGACAGAAAACCGTACTATGTAGAGTATGGTAAGAATAAAGCCAATAATCTTAGATTATATTGTTTAAGAGCAAATTCAAATGTCGTTTTTCTATTCAATGGCGATATTAAAACTAACAATAACCCACAACTTTGCGATAATGTTAGAAATCATTTTAATTTAGCAAATACACTTACAAAAGCAATTGATAATGCTTTTCGAGAGAAAGATATTGTTTGGAACGAAGATTGTACTTTAATTAGTTGTAGTGAAGATTTTATACTTTATTATTAAAACAAAAACATAAATGGAATTTCCTAAAGAAAACATACTTGATAATTGGTTAGAAGAAAACAAAAATTCTGAAATCGATAGATTCATAGAGCGTAATTTAGAGATTACTCAAAAGGTATGCGTAATTTTAAAGACAAGAGGTATTAAGAAAAATGAATTTGCTAAAATGTTGGACAAGAAGCCATCTGAAATTACGAAGTGGCTTTCTGGTTTACATAATCTAACATTAAAAAGTATTACAAAAATGGAAGTGGCGTTAGGTGTAAATCTAATGAATCCAGAACCCCAATATGTTTATTTAGGAATGGTAGAAGGTGGTTCACAAGATGTAGTTTCCGCAAAAGATGACTATGAACAAAGTTATTATACCCAAGAAGCAGTGTAATGGCTGAAAACCCTATTATACCAGAGAAAATTAAGTTATTTAATATAGAAGTAGTAAATACTTATATAAACGATGATACTATAAATGATAATTTAAATTTGGAATTTAGTGTAGCGCACAACACAAAGCACAATTTAAAAAATGAGAGAGTTAAAATTGAATTATTTATCAATCTTTTATCTCATGAAGAAATAGGTGTTAAATTCCATATTGATTTTCATTTCGTAATTGAAGATTTAAGTGATCAATACAATTTAAATAAAGATAATATACCGGTATTTTCGCATCATTTCATAGCGACTTTATTGGGTATAAGTTTTTCTACGGCAAGAGGGTTGATTTTCCAGCAATTACAAGACACTAAATTTAAAACAATGATATTGCCTATTGTATCACCATATAAAATGTTGACATCAAGAGATTCAGAATAGTTACTTTTTAGAATAGTCCAAATAGGGGTGAACAAAGAAGATGTTTAAATTATTAGATAAAATCACCTAGAAAAATAACGATCTTAATTATTTAGATCTAGTATTTATAATAAACGCTGCTCGATGAAAATCTTGCATCACGTTAGGGATAGAATGATTCAATCCCGCCCATGAAAAAGGTGCTATTTATTTAGCATCTTTTTTTATTTAGGAAACTTGAAAAAAGCAACTTAAATGATCATTGCAGTTAATTATAGAGTCTCATTGAACAAAGGAATATTCTGCAAATATTCTGCAAATGAAAATAAAAAAAGGGCTTCAATTGCTTGAAACCCTTTTAAACACTAGTGACCTCGACTGGATTCAAACCAGTAACCTCTTGAGCCGTAATCAAGTGCGCTATTCAGTTGCGCCACGAGGCCGTTTTTGTGGGTGCAAATATATTCGTTTTTATATTATATGCCAAATAAAATGTCAATTAATCTAAAGCATTTTTTGTTACATATAATTTCCAGCCAAAAATTGCCATTTGAAATTTGCTGGCTTTACTTAAATCCAAACGTTGTTTCGTGAAACTTGGTAGAATGGCTTTGTTTAATTTAGCTAAAAATTTAAAGATTTGTTTTTTCATAGGTGGCAAAAAAAATAGTATCTGTTCAAGATGTTAAATTTAAGAATTTAATAATCTATATAATAATTTATCCTAAAGTAGTTGCTTACATTTGCAAAAACCCTTTTTTATGAGATATAATTTACTTTTTGTTTTATTCATTTTTATTGGACTCCAATCCTTTGGTCAAATTGTTATTAATGAACTGGATTGTGATACGCCAGGTATTGATGATCAAGAGTTTTTAGAACTTAAATCGGATACGCCAAATTTTGATCTAGATGGTTATGTAGTTGTTTTTTTTAACGGTTCTAGTTCCGGAAACAACTCGAGTTATTTTACAGTCGATTTAGATGGTTATTCAACAGATGAAAATGGCTTGTTACTTATAGGTAGTGATACTGTAACACCTTTTCCGCAACTTTTAATTGCGGCAAATACCATTCAAAATGGGCCAGATGCCGTTGCCATTTATCTAGGAAGTGATTTTGATTTTCCCGAAGAAACGGTAGCAACTATTGATAATCTAATTGATGTGCTAATTTATGATACATCAGATGCAGATGATGTGGATATGATTGCCATCTTTAGTGCCCACCCAAATTTTTCAGATATTCAACAAATTAATGAAGGTCCTGGAAATAATACCAATTCCATTCAGCGAAATAATGATGGAACCTACACATCAACAACACCTACACCTCGTGCTTTAAATGATGGTAGTGGAATAATTTTTAATAGTATTGCCATTTCAACTGATGCAGAACAGTATCAGGAAACCGATGCTATAACAATCACGTTTACAGCTCAAACCAATGTAACAGCAGATGCAACCTTTTCTTTTTCTATGGATAATGGCGGGTTTAATGCGGCAGATTTTACAGGAAACACTACCGTAACCATTCCTAACGGACAAAATACGGTTTCAACAATTATAACATTAATTGATGATGCTGTGGACGAAGGTGATGAAGAGCCTATTATTAAATTTGTAAACTTACCGTCACCTTATATTCCATTTAATAATTTTATAAAATTGCGGGTTGTGGATAACGACTTCACCCAAGCTAATTTTGGAACACCCTTAAATTCTACTTATGGAAACGTTACAAGTACACAACCTAGCGGTTATTATGATAGTTTGGATAATTTATCTGATGTTAATTTAAAACAAGCCTTACAAGACATTATTGCAGATCCTTCTGTCGTACGTGCTCAAACATATACAGATGTTATTGATATTTTAAAAGAAGCCGATCAGAATCCTGAAAATAGTAATGAAGTGTGGTTGGTATATTTAGAACAAGGACGTGCTAAATTGGATTATCAATTAAATTCAGTTAGTACGGGTAAATGGAATCGTGAGCACACATTTCCAAGATCTAGAGCTGGTTATTACAGTATTGAAGAAGACGAAATAGCAGACGGAAAGGACATTTTTTGGACCACTGAAGCCGATTCATTACGTCATGGAAATTCTGATGCACATGCATTACGTGCGGCAGATGGACCTGAAAATAGCTCAAGAGGTAATCAGTTTTATGGCCAATATACTGGACCTACAGGAACATTAGGAGGTTTTAAAGGTGATGTAGCGCGTGGCGTATTTTATTTAGCCATACGTTATAACGGATTGGATATTGTAAATGGTTACCCGGATGGAAACGTGGGACAATTTGGCGATTTACAAACCCTTTTAGAGTGGCATAGAAATGATCCGCCTGACGATTTTGAAATGAATAGAAATAATATAATTTATACCTGGCAATATAACAGAAATCCGTTTATAGATCAGCCAGATTTAGTAGAGTATCTTTGGGGAGATAATGTAGGTGAAGCATGGGTTCAACCTTTGAGTATTGATGAAAAAACCCTGGATTCCATTGTGATTTATCCAAATCCAACGTCTGGACGTGTATATGTAAAAGGACTGAATAATCGTGCTAATGCAACCGTTTATTCTATAGAAGGGAGAGCGTTATTCACCAAAGAAATTACTAATTCGTATATAGATTTAAACTTGTCAAGTGGTATGTATCTATTACAAATTACTTCTGATAATAAAACAACCACCAAAAAAATTATGGTGAATTAATTATAAAATCAAGCAAAAACACAAAGCCCAAACAGTACATGTTTGGGCTTTTTTATGCTTGTATAAAACTGGTTATTTCTGATTTTTGGTCGTAACAATTATAGCGCCATGCTTGCCTTTTTCGCCATATTTGGCCTTTGCCATGTCTGGTTTTAAAACATTTACGTTTTTAATATTATCGGGTTTAATAGCTTGCATGTCATTCCTAGTAGATAATTTTCCGTTAATAAGTATTAATACCGTTTCGGGAATCTCCATAAGTTTCGTGTCTGTTTCTCCTGTCGAAATAACAATAACACCATCCTTACCTTTATCACCATATTTTTTCAGTTGATCCTTATTTGTAATAACATTGGTTTTAATAATAGTATTTGGATCAATTTGCTCCATTTCTTCGGGGGTTATTTCCTTGTTATTTAAGAGAATGAGAGGTTTCGTTTCAGTCGTAAAGGGATTGTTTTTATGGGGATTGGAATCCTTGATTTCAAAGGTGGTTTTCCTTCAAAAATAATAACCCCGTCTTTTCCTGCTTCACCATAGCGTTTTAAACCTTCGGTTTTGTTTATGGCTGTTATACGTTCAGAAATAGTATAATTTTCATGTTTTAGGTCTTCTTTTTTATATGGTTTCCCATTTATAATATAAAGTGGATTTTCACCTAACCCTTGGTCTTCTTGAATAACTTTTTCTGTTCCTAATTGGGTGGTAGCGGTTTTTCCAAAGGTAATCCGGTCTTTACTCACTCGCGTTATTTCATCATCAGAAAATTGAAACAAAATATCTTGTTTGTTTTCGGTTAGCCTTAAGGAAAATGGCTTAATGGTTTCTTGTTTATCATTTTTAACCGTTACCCGTTTGGCATATTTGGTTCCTGCTTCATGTTTTTTTTTTAATGGTGATTTCCCGAATGGTGTTATCCGCATTTCTGGAAACATTACTAAACTTTAATCTTACGTTTTTATTAGAAAAATGGGATTCAATTTTAGCGAGCTCCACGGTGGTAGACTTTTCGGTAACCCTAAATACTTGGGATGAGTTTTGAGTTTCAATGGAAGCTTTAGAAATATAAACCTCTTTCGTGTTGAAACTCATAAAAAATAAGGCCAAAGCAGGAATTACTAAAGCGTATTTCCATGCGTTTACAGTGTTCGATTTTGATGTGTGTAACATAACGATTCGTTTTTTGATTAATGAATTATAAAAATTATTCGCCATCACCAATTGATGAGTTGGTATGCTTGCCTTTAATAAAAGACGCTGATAGCTTTGTTTGCAATCGGTTTCCGACTGTATATGTTTGTCTGCAATAAATTCTAAATTTTGCTGAAGTGCTTTTTTGTAAAACCAAACGAGCGGATTAAACCAAAATGCAATACACGTAAGCTGGGAAATAATTACATCTATAGAATGCCATTGCTTAACATGAATGCGTTCATGATTTAAAATGAGTTGTAGTTCGTCATTATTAAATGACTTGGAATTAAAGACAATTCTATTAAAAAATGAAAATGGGGCAATTGTATCTTCTGTTTCTATATAATGAATACCTGCTATTTGTTTCGAAGACTTATTCCGTATTAATTTGAAAAGTGATAGGAGATTCAAGATGAATTTTCCGAAGAAAAACAAAACACCTATACTATAAGCCCAGAAAAATATGCTTTTTATACTAAAGTTTTCAGGTACAATTTGTTCCGTAATAGGCATGTTTGGAACTAATATGGAATTGAAATTTTGTGGAGCAACCTCTACATAAATGGGAATTACCAATAAAGGAAATAATATAGCTATAATTTGACCGCTTAATAGAAACCAGCGGTTAGAATTAAAGAAGGTTTCCCGTTGTAAAAACAAAGTGTAACCAAAGTAGAATAGTGCTAATACAGCGGATACTTTTAATAGGTATTCCATGATTATTTGTTTTTCTCAATTAACGCAATTATTTCTTTCAGCTCATCCACGCTTATTTTTTCCTCTTGGGCAAAAAATGAAACCACGTTTTTATAAGAGCTATTAAAATAGTTGTCAATAGCTGTATTCATGAATTTCTTTTTGTACTGCTCTTTGGTTACAATAGGGAAGTACTCGTGCGTTTTTCCATACGCTTTGTAGCTAACATATCCTTTGTCTTCCAAATTTCTAATAATAGTAGAAAGGGTGTTATAATGTGGTTTTTCTGTTTCTATCGCGGCTAACACGTCTTTTACAAAGGCTTTTTTAAGCGTCCATAAAATGTGCATAATCTCTTCTTCCTTATTTGTTAATTTTTGCATTGACAGTTATTTAAGTTTACGCAGTAATGGAAATGTATTATTGATGCATTCAAATGTATAACTATTTTTGTAGTTATACAACTATAAATATAGTTATTTAACGAATTTTTTAGTTTTGATTATAAAATCATAGGAAATAGTATCTTCGCACCTCAATATATCAGAAATAAAAAGCTGTTTAAATTAAAGTAAGAATGAGTATAGTTTGGATGCTATTAGGTTTAGTGTTATTAGTAGTTGGTGGTGAGTTTTTAGTTAGATCTTCGGTGGCACTTTCCTTTAAATTTAATATTTCAAAATTAGTAATAGGTATGACGGTTGTGTCTTTTGCAACTTCAGCTCCTGAATTATTAGTTAGTTTACAAGCTGCTTTAGATGGCTCACCTGATATTGCACTCGGAAATGTTATTGGTTCCAACATAGCAAATATTGGCCTTGTATTAGGTATTACTGCCTTTATTTCACCTTTAACTATAGATAAGGATTTCTATAAATTAAATTGGCCTATGATGATGCTCCTTTCCATAGCATTATATTTTATGTTAAGGAGTGGGTTAATCTTAGACTTTAAAGAAGGTTTAGCTTTAATGGTTTCGCTTATCCTATTTTTATTTGTTTTAATACGTCGCTCTAGAAAGTCATCGGATATTGCGGCAGAAACAGATGAAGTGGACGAAACCTTGCAAACCACCTCCAATTTTAAGGTAATTGTATGGTTGCTTATTGGAGGTGTAGCTTTATACTTTGGTAGTGAATGGTTAGTAGCTGGCGCTAAAGATATGGCATTCAGTTTGGGTGTTAGTGAACGCGTTATTTCTGTAACCATGGTAGCTATTGGTACCAGTGTGCCAGAATTAGCAGCATCTGTTATAGCAGCTATGAAAAAGGAAAAAGCTATTTCTTTAGGGAATTTAATTGGGTCTAATATATTTAATATTGCTTCTGTTTTAGGATTAACAGCTATGATCCATCCAATACCTGTTAATAATCCTAATATATTAAGTCAAGATATCTTTTGGATGTTAGGATTTGCTGCTATACTTATACCGTTAGCATTTCTTCCAAAACGACTATCATTAGGTCGCTATAAAGGCGCCTTGCTTTTAGGGTCATATATACTTTTTGTGTATTTAGCGTTTATGGGAGGTAACTAGAAGGGTTCAGATTGATTAAAGTTGTTTTATTTTATCTTAACCCCCTAAAAAAATAGGGGTCAATATTGTTTTTTAAAAAAAAAGTTTACTTTTGTACTCTAATTATTTTAAAAAACCACACACATGTCCACATTAAGATTTTATGCTATTAAGGAAACGTTGAACCGTAAGCCTATTAAAATTGATGAAAATGAACGGCGTTCCGCTATTTTTGGAGCTAACGTTTTTAATGAAGACACCATGCGTCAATATCTAACAAAAGAAGCGTTTGTTAGTGTTATGGATGCCATGCAAAACGGATCTAAAATTGACCGTCATGTTGCCGACCATATTTCTACAGGTATGAAAGAATGGGCTATTTCCAAAGGTGCTACACATTATACGCATTGGTTTCAGCCATTAACAGGAACAACAGCCGAAAAGCATGATGCTTTCTTTGAGCCTATTGGTAATGGTCGTGCTATTGAAAAATTTGGTGGTGGACAATTAGTGCAGCAAGAACCAGATGCTTCTAGTTTTCCAAATGGTGGCATTAGAAATACATTTGAAGCACGTGGTTATACAGCTTGGGATCCTACATCACCCGCTTTTATTTACGGAACTACCTTATGTATTCCAACCGTTTTTGTAGCGTATACCGGAGAAGCTTTAGATTATAAAACACCTTTATTAAGAGCTTTACAAGCGGTGGATGCAGCAGCTGTAGATGTGTGTAAATATTTTGATAAAAATGTTAAAAAAGTAAATGCATCTCTTGGTTGGGAGCAAGAATACTTTTTAGTTGATAGTGCTTTAGCAGCTTCAAGACCTGATATCGTTTTAACCGGTCGTACTATGCTTGGGCATTCGCCAGCCAAAGGACAGCAGTTGGATGATCATTATTTTGGAACCATTCCAACTCGTGCTATGCAATTCATGAGAGATTTAGAAACCGAATGTATGTTATTGGGTATTCCTGCAAAAACACGACATAATGAGGTAGCGCCAAATCAATTTGAGCTGGCACCTGTTTTTGATGAAGCTAATTTAGCCGTAGATCATAACTCCTTATTAATGGACTTAATGCATAAAGTAGGGGAGCGCCACAACTTTAAAGTGCTTTTTCACGAAAAACCATACAAAGGTGTTAATGGTTCCGGAAAGCATAATAATTGGAGTTTAACTACTGATACAGGTGTTAATCTTTTTCAGCCTGGAAAAACACCTATGAGTAATTTGCAGTTCTTAACCTTCTTTATCAATGCTATTAAAGCAGTTAACGATCATGAGGAAATAATTCGCGCCGCTATCGCATCAGCTAGTAATGATCATCGCTTAGGAGCAAATGAAGCGCCTCCAGCCATTGTTTCTGTATTCATAGGCGAACAGTTAACAAACGTATTAAGCGAGCTACAAAACGTGACGAACGGCAAATTGTCACCAGAAGAAAAAACCGATTTAAAACTAAACGTGGTTGGTAAAATCCCTGAAATTTTATTGGATAATACGGATAGAAATAGAACATCATCCTTTGCGTTTACAGGTAATAAATTTGAGTTTAGAGCTGTTGGTTCCAAAGCTAATTGTGCAAACCCAATGACCGTTTTAAATACTATTATGGCTAGGCAATTAATAGACTTTAAAACAGAGGTTGATGCATTAATAAAGAAAGAAAGTCTTAAAAAGGATGAAGCTATTTTTAACGTATTGCGAGAATATATTAAATTATCTCAAAACGTATTGTTTGAAGGAAATGGCTATGGTGAAGAATGGGAAATTGAAGCTAAAAGACGTGGGTTAAGTAACCATAAAACAACACCAGAAGCATTAAAAGCTAAAATATCAGAAAAAGCAATAAAGCTTTTTGAGGATTTAGGGGTTATGAATCGTGTTGAGTCTGAAGCACGTTACGAAATTGAAATGGAAGATTATGTTATGCGTATTCAAATTGAAGGACGTGTTTTAGGAGATATTGCTCGAAATCATATTGTTCCTGTTGCAGTGCGATACCAGAATATCTTAATTGAAAACGTAAAAGGCTTAAAGGAAATATATGGTAAAGACTTTAAGAAATTTGGACAAGAACAGTTAAATTTAATTGAAGATATTTCTGAACACATTGCATCCATTAATTCCGATGTAACGCTTATGATTAATGAGCGTAAAATAGCCAACAAAATTGGTGAAATTGATAAAAAAGCGGATGCCTATTGCAATAAAGTGAAACCTATTTTTGATGATATTAGATATCATTGTGATAAGCTTGAATTATTGGTTGATGATGAAATTTGGCCTTTGACAAAATACCGCGAATTATTGTTTACTAAATAACAATAAAATCATGCTAATATGCTCTAAACGCCTTACTTATGTAGGGCGTTTTGCATGAGCAAAAGGTTCTATTATGTAGTTTGTCTGATATATTTTGTAAGTCAACGAAAATATAATCTAACATGCAAATTTTTGTAAATAAATCGTATTTTTGATATGCTATTAATCATTACAAATTACATTATGAAAAGGCTTATTATAAGTGTTCTTATGCTTATGGCTGCAACCCTGATTTTTTCTCAAGCTAAAGATTCAATCGATGACAATGCGTCAAAGCAAGAAGTTGTTAGTCCAGAGAAAATGTCAACAACATTAGGGTAATATTTGAGTCGGTCACGTTGATGAATTTACCATATTAAAATTTTAAGTATTGTAATATACTTTAAAATTTTAATATGGTTTTTTTATGGCCTTAAATTTTAGTTTGTTAAGGTTATTCTTATAGGATATTTGTTATATTGCCCACTTGTTAAAAAGCTAATAATGAGATATCTTATTGCAAAATCATCATTTTTAACTCCAATGAAATGGTGTTTTGGTTTAATCATTTCAATTGGTTTATGGAATGGTAGTGCTAGTTTCGCTCAAAATAATTCGGAGCGTGTTCAAGAAACCCAATTACCTAAAACTGATTTCTATGATTATCGCGGCACACATGGTCTGTCTACGGCTTTAGGTTCGGCTGTAATAAATGGGGATTATGCCAATCCGGAATTTGGCATTTATATGGGTTTTGGCTATAAAAAATCCATTATTCCACATGTAAATGTTAACCTAACATTTAATAAATTCAATCTCGTATATAAAGATTTGTTTAATAAAGGTTTCATGTCGTTCGATTTGAATGCGGAAGTTTTAGTTTTTCCGCACGAGCGTTTCTCACCGTTTGTGTTTTTTGGTGGTGGGGCAAATGCTTCTAACTATTTTGAAGCTGTAGATCCAAAAATGCAAGGAGGTCTCGGTTTAGAGTATATTATTTATGAAGGATTAAGTTTTAGAATTTTTGGTGATTATAACCACGTGTTTAGTGATGCGCTTGATGGTAAAATATATGGCGATGCGGATGATGTTTATTGGCGAATGGGTTGTGGTCTGAATTTTTATTTTGGTGGTGTCAAGAAAAAAGCCAAACTGTTAAATGCTGTGCCAACAATTATTAAAACTAACCCAATTCCTGCCGATAACTAAATAACAATTCTTATTTTTGTGGCTCAATTTTAGGATATGAGTGAAGAAGTAAGTAAACGATATGCACAAAGAGGTGTTTCGGCCTCAAAAGAAGATGTGCACAACGCCATAAAAAACATAGATAAAGGCTTGTTCCCTAAAGCTTTTTGTAAAATAGTTCCTGATTATTTAACCAACGATTCAGAATATTGCCTAATCATGCACGCAGATGGTGCCGGAACAAAATCATCATTAGCTTATATGTATTGGAAAGAAACAGGCGATTTGTCTGTTTGGAAAGGTATTGCACAAGATGCGTTGATTATGAATATTGATGATCTGCTTTGTGTTGGTGCTACAGATAATATTATGCTTTCTTCAACCATTGGCCGTAATAAGAACAATATTCCTGGCGAAGTGCTTTCGGCTATCATTAATGGAACCGAAGCGCTTATTGCCGATTTAAAATCCTTTGGCGTTACTATTCATTCTACAGGTGGTGAAACAGCTGATGTTGGTGATTTGGTACGAACCATTATTGTGGATTCTACCGTTACAGCTAGAATGAAACGTGCCGATGTAATTGATAATGCAAACATAAAACCTGGAGATGTTATTGTAGGTCTTGAATCTTTTGGTCAAGCTACTTATGAGAAAAGTTACAATGGCGGTATGGGAAGTAATGGCTTAACATCTGCCAGACATGACGTGTTTCATAACTATTTAGCAGAAAAGTATCCAGAAAGTTTTGATGCAGCCGTTCCTAATGACCTGGTTTATTCGGGAGCTATGAAATTAACAGATAGTGTTCCAGATTCGCCAATTGATGCCGGTAAACTAGTGTTGTCTCCAACACGAACCTACGCGCCAATTATTAAAGAAATTCTTGATGAATTTTCTAGTGATACCATTCATGGAATGGTGCATTGCAGTGGAGGCGCACAAACAAAAATCTTACATTTTGTGGATAACCTTCATATTGTAAAAGATAATTTATTTCCAGTGCCACCGCTGTTTAAGCTAATCCAAGAACAATCTAAAACAGATTGGAAGGAAATGTACCAGGTGTTTAATTGTGGGCATCGTATGGAGTTATATGTAGATCCAAAAGTAGCAGATACGATTATTAAAATATCGAAATCCTATAATGTTGATGCTAAAATAGTTGGTCGAGTAGAAGCGGCTTCAGCGAAAAAACTAACAATAAAAAGTGAATTTGGTGAGTTTGTATACCATTAAGTTTATAATCTCCCAAAAAAAAGTAGTTCAATGCATAAGAGTGTTTTTGTAATTTTTATTCTTCTCGTTCAATTTGTAAGTGCGCAACCAGATTCTTTATATTTTAAACCCGCTACTAACCCTAATATTCCCGTTTGGACAAATACCAATACGGCTGGGTTAGATATTAATGAAGTGGCATTTGTTAATTGGAATTCTGGAGGTAGTAACTCTATTTCGGCACTAATAGGACTTAAAAGTATGTTGCGTTACCAGTACCGAAATTTTATTTGGGACAGTAATTTACTTGCACGATACGGACTAAATAAGCAAGAGGAGCAAGAGTTTAGAAAAACTGACGATTTATTAGAAATTAGTTCCAGTTTAGGCTTTCGGAAAAATAAGTTAACTAATTGGTATTATTCGGCACGATTTAGTTTTAAAACGCAGTTTGCCAACGGGTATAGTTATCCAAATACCTCCAATGAGATTTCAAAATTTATGGCCCCTGGGTATTTATTCCTTGGTGGTGGTGCAGAGTACGGAAAGAATATTGATAAATTTTCTCTGTATTTTTCACCCTTAACCCTGAAAACGACATTTGTTTTGGATTCAGCATTGTCAGACGCAGGATCATTTGGTGTTCGGCCTGCCGAATATGACTCAAACGGAAACCTGATTCGGTCCGGAGAACGTGTGAGAAAGGAATTAGGTGTTTTGTTAACGAGTGCTTATGAAACAACGCTATTTGAAAACATATCCATTCATAACCTCATGAGTTTCTACACCGATTATATCAACGATTTTGGAAATGTGGATATTGATTGGGAAATTGTTTTAGATTTTAAGGTGAATAATTTTGTTCGCGCAACTTTAGGTTCACATTTAAAATATGATAACGATGTTAAAATTCAGGAGGAAATTGTAAATGTGGAAACTGATGAAACGGAGTTTGTTCCGTTAGGTGCACGTATTCAATGGAAGCAATTGCTAGGTGTTGGTGTTGTTTATGAGTTTTAGAAAAAAAATAATTATTTGTTAACTTTTTTATGTTGATAAGTAATTAGTTTTCTGACAGTCAGTTTGTTATATATTTTTCTTGGAAACTTCATGATTTTTATCATGGATTAAGTTTAAAATTTTTCCGTTATTTACAGTTCGTAAAAAGCAATAAAATTTTAAATAAATATAATCCATGCCAACACAAACCAAAACCCTTACAAAACCAAAAACATATACGCAAGACGAAGCCTTTGAGGCATCCGTTAAATACTTCAATGGAGATGATCTTGCTGCACGTGTTTGGATTAATAAATATGCTTTAAAAGATTCTCAAGGCAATATTTATGAATTAACACCTAACGATATGCATAAACGTATCGCTAAAGAAATTGCTCGAGTAGAAGTTCGTTATCCAAATCCTATGTCTGAGCAAGAGATTTTCGATTTAATTAAAGACTTTAAATACATCGTGCCTCAAGGAAGTCCAATGGCTGGAATTGGAAATCCATACCAAACGGGTTCCTTGTCTAATTGTTTTGTAATTGGTAATGATGGCGATTCAGATTCTTATGGAGGAATCATGAAAATAGATCAGGAACAAGTACAATTAATGAAACGTCGTGGTGGTGTTGGTCACGATTTATCGCATATTCGTCCAAAGGGATCTCCAGTTAAAAATTCAGCTTTAACATCTACAGGCATTGTGCCGTTTATGGAGCGTTATTCTAACTCCACACGTGAGGTTGCACAGGATGGTCGTCGTGGTGCTTTAATGTTATCAGTTTCCATAAATCATCCAGATTCAGAAGATTTTATCGATGCTAAATTGGAGCAAGGAAAAGTAACGGGTGCCAATGTATCTGTTCGTATTGATGATGCATTTATGAATGCCGTTAAAAATAATGGTGAGTATACGCAGACCTATCCTATATTTAGTAAAAACCCAAAAGTTTCTAAAACTATTGATGCCAACGGAATTTGGAAAAAAATTGTGCATAATGCATGGAAATCAGCTGAACCAGGAATTTTGTTTTGGGATACCATTATAAATGAGTCCGTTCCAGATTGTTATGCCGATTTAGGGTATAAAACTGTGTCTACAAATCCATGTGGCGAAATCCCATTATGTCCTTACGATTCATGTCGTTTGCTAGCTATCAACTTATTATCTTATGTTGATAATCCATTTTCAAAACAAGCATCTTTTAACTTCGAATTGTTTAAAAAACACGTGATTGTGGCACAGCGAATCATGGATGACGTTATCGATTTAGAGTTAGAAAAAATTGATGCAATATTGGCAAAAATTGACGCCGATCCAGAACAAACTGAAATTAAAGCAACAGAGCGTAATTTATGGGTTAACATTCAGAAAAAAGCAGAAGAAGGAAGAAGAACAGGTATTGGTATCACAGCCGAAGGCGATATGTTAGCAGCTTTAGGTATTCAATATGGTAGTGAAGCTGGAAATGCATTTTCAGTGGAAGTTCATAAAACATTAGCTATTGAAACCTATCGTGCATCCGTAATGGCAGCGAAAGAACGTGGCGCTTTTGCTATTTTCGATTCAGAACGCGAAAAGAATAATCCGTTTATACTTAGATTAAAAGAAGCAGATGAAAAACTGTATTTTGATATGTTGGAGTATGGGCGTCGTAATATAGCCCTATTGACTATTGCACCTACAGGGACAACGAGTTTAATGACACAAACATCATCAGGTATAGAGCCTGTTTTCATGCCTGTTTACAAGCGTAGACGAAAGGTAAACCCAAATGATAAACATGTACGCATTGATTTCGTTGATGAGGTTGGCGATTCTTGGGAAGAATATGTGGTGTTTCACCACCGTTTTAAGCAATGGATGGACGTAAATGGGATTGATTCTTCGCAAAACTTCACACAAGAAGAGTTAGATGATCTTATTAAGAAATCACCATATTATAAGGCAACGTCTAATGATGTGGATTGGTTAAGTAAAGTAACCATGCAAGGTGCGGTACAAAAATGGGTAGATCATTCTATTTCTGTTACTATCAACTTACCTAACGATGTAAGTGAAGAATTAGTAGGCGATTTGTATTTAAAAGCTTGGGAAGTAGGTTGTAAAGGTGTAACCGTTTATCGTGACGGATCGCGTTCCGGAGTACTTATTTCAAACGATGAGAAAAAGGAAGAAAGTCAAGCAGAAACCTTAACAAATTTCCCTGTTAAACGCCCAGAAGTGTTAGATGCTGATGTGGTGCGTTTTCAGAATAAAAAAGAAAAATGGATTGCATTTATTGGTTTAATAGATGGGAAACCCTACGAAATTTTCACAGGTTTAGCAGATGATGAAGATGGTATTTTAATTCCACGTTGGGCTGAAAAAGGCGTAATCATGAAAAGCCGAAACGAAGACGGAACCTCACGGTACGATTTTCAGTATGAAAACAAACGCGGATATAAAACAACCATTGAAGGCTTATCGCATAAATTTAATCCAGAATACTGGAACTATGCGAAACTAATTTCAAGTACGTTGCGTCATGGAATGCCAATTGATAATATTGTAGAGTTAATTAATAGTTTACAATTAGATAGTGAATCTATCAACACGTGGAAAAATGGTGTTGGTCGTGCGTTGAAACGTTATGTTGCTGATGGAACGAAAGCCAAAGGTCATAGATGTACTAATTGCGAATCGGAAAATTTAATTTACCAAGAAGGTTGCCTGACCTGTAAGGATTGTGGCTCTTCAAAATGTGGTTAAAACAAAAAAATGTGTTAATTGTAAAAAAAAACGCTATTTCTAATGAGATAGCGTTTTTTAATTATAATCAGTATCTGCTGCTATTCTAAACCTTAAAGATGTAATTCTGAAACAAATTCAGAATAACGGTAATTGGTGTTTTGGAAGGTTCTTTATTGTTTTTTTTACGCATTCAAGAATCGCAATTGGTTGGCGTGAATTTCATAGTGCTTCTAACTTAAAATTAGTGGCAACAACGCCATTTATCTCAACATATCCTGACTAATATATCTATAATCTTCTAACAATTTTAAATCCGTTATTAATTTAGAATAGCCAGCTTTTATCAAATATAAATTATCGCTAGTTTCAATAATATCACGATATAAATGATCGGTTATAATGATAATTTTTCGCTGTTTTTCTTCAGCAATAAGCTCTTTTATTTTTTCAATATACAAAGGTGCTACATGAGAAAATGGTTCGTCTAGAAGCACAATGTCTGTTGGGCTTTTTAATAGCATGTATGTTTCCACAACACGACGTTCGCCACCTGAAAGCTGATGAAATTTATAGTTTTTATAGATGGAAAAGGATTCAAAATGCGCAATGAATTCGTTCCAATTCACTTGAAATAATTTGAAAGCTGTTTGTAGTTTTAAGTTGTTAGGCGCAACTGGAAGTTGTGGTAGAAAATGAACGCGTTCGGTTCTGTACAAAGGTTTTAATATGGGTTTACTATCCAATCGGATTAGTTTATACTTTGGTTTTAAGGTGCCAAAAATAATATTCAGAATACAACTTTTTCCGCAGCCATTACTACCCAATATCCCTGTAACTTCACCCGTTTGGGCTTTTAGATAAATGCCATTAAGAATGCGCTTTTCTTTAAAATACAGCTCAACATTATCTAATTCTAAAATCATATAAAAACGCCAATCAACTTATAAAATAGGCTGGTTATAAAGATATCAATAATATAAATAATACCGAAGAGTTTGAAGGATGATATCCCCAGGTTCTTATAAAAAATGAGTTTGCGTTTGGCGGTTGTTTCGGAAAGGAAATACCATAAAAATCCGGTTAAAAATAGTTTTGCTAGGCAAATAACAGCATATTCAGAACCAAGAGAAATTAATAAAATAGTTGCCGCAAATGACCAAATTAGGTAAGGTTTGTAAAATAATAATATGGCTCCGAAACGTTGTATCATGACATGAAAACGGAAAAATAGATTAATTATTTTTAAAGTCATTCATAAAAAATAAATCAATTCATAAATTATCGTATTTTTGGGGTACAATTCAAGGAAGAAGATGTTAGACAAATTACAGATTATAAAGCAGCGTTTTGATGAGGTGAGTGATTTAATCATTCAACCGGATATTATTACAGATCAGAAACGCTATGTGGCTTTAAATAAAGAGTACAAGGATTTAAGGTTGTTAATGGATAAGCGTGAGGTCTATTTGGAGCTTACCAACAACCTAAAAGAAGCCGAAGAAATTCTAGATGATGGTAGCGATCCAGAAATGGTAGAAATGGCTAAAATGCAATATGAAGAAGCTAAAGAAGGGATTCCGAAATTAGAGGATGAAATTAAATTTATGTTGATTCCGAAGGATCCCCAAGATTCTAAAAATGCAGTGGTAGAACTACGTGCTGGAACTGGAGGTGATGAAGCGAGTATTTTTGCAGGTGATTTATTTCGTATGTATTCCAAATACTGCGAGAGTAAAGGTTGGAAGGTAGACACGGTAGATTATAGTGAAGGTACTAATGGTGGATTTAAAGAAATTCAGTTTGAAGTTACGGGTGATGATGTATACGGAACGCTTAAATTTGAAGCAGGTGTTCACCGTGTACAGCGTGTTCCGCAAACAGAAACCCAAGGTCGTGTGCATACCAGTGCAGCAACGGTTATGGTATTTCCGGAAGCTGAAGAATTTGATGTAGAAATTAATCCGAAAGATGTTCGAGTCGATTTTTTCTGTTCGTCAGGTCCTGGTGGTCAGTCGGTAAATACAACCTATTCAGCCGTACGTTTAACGCATATTCCTACCGGATTGGTAGCCCAATGTCAAGATCAGAAATCCCAACATAAAAACAAGGAAAAAGCTTTTAAAGTATTGCGCTCCCGTTTATATGATATGGAATTAGCCAAGAAAATGGAAGAAGATTCTGCTTTACGAGGAACGATGGTAACATCTGGTGATAGAAGTGCAAAAATTAGAACGTACAATTATTCACAAGGTCGTGTAACCGATCATAGAATTGGATTAACGCTTTACGATTTATCGAATATTGTAAATGGTGATATTCAAAGAATTATAGACGAATTAATGCTGGCGGACAACACCGAGAAGTTGAAGGCTAGTGATGAACATATTTAATTTTAAAGCCTCTATTTTTGAGGCTTTTTTTATAACATGACAACACAACAACTAACGGAACAAATCCAAAAAAAACAATCCTTTTTATGTATTGGATTGGATGTGGATTTAAATAAAATACCACACCATTTACTGGAGGAAGAAGATCCTATTTTTTCGTTCAATAAAGCTATTATTGATGCCACACATCATGTATGCGTAGCCTACAAGCCCAACACAGCATTTTATGAAGCTTATGGTCTAAAAGGTTGGCAAGCACTTGAAAAAACAATACATTATTTGAACGAGAAGCATCCGGATATTTTTACGATTGCTGATGCCAAACGTGGCGATATAGGAAATACAAGTAGCATGTACGCCAAAGCTTTTTTCGAAGATTTAGGGTTTGATAGTGTAACTGTAGCACCTTATATGGGAAAGGATTCTGTAGAACCGTTTTTGGCCTTCAAAAACAAACACACCATTTTATTAGCCTTAACCTCTAATCAAGGTGCTTTCGATTTTCAAACGAAACAGATTGATGATAAAGAGTTGTACAAACAGGTTTTAGAAACCTCTAAAACATGGGAGAATTCTGAAAACCTCATGTATGTTGTTGGAGCGACTAAAGCAAAATATTTTTCGGAAATTCGGAAAATTATTCCAAACAGCTTTTTGCTCGTTCCTGGTGTTGGCGCGCAAGGTGGAAACTTACAGGATGTCTGTAAATATGGTATGGCTGATAACGTGGGATTACTAATCAATTCATCTAGAGGAATAATCTATGCATCCAATCAAGCCGATTTTGCGGAAGCAGCAGCCCAAAAAGCTCAAAATATGCAAATGGAAATGGCAAGTATTTTAAACCATGCAGATTAAAGATCAACTACAAAGAAATATCCATTTAAACAATACACCAAAACGTATAGTGTGTCTTGTGCCGAGTATTACCGAACTAATTTGCGATTTAGGTTTGGAGTCATCACTGGTTGGTATTACCAAATTTTGCGTGCATCCGCAGCATATCACAACAAAGGTGGCAGTTGTTGGTGGAACCAAGCAAGTGCATTATGATAAAATTAGAGATTTAAATCCGGATATTATTCTGTGTAATAAAGAAGAAAATACGCCGGAAATGATTCGTGAGTTGGAAGCTATTGCAACAGTCCACATTAGCGATATTAATACGGTTGAAGATTGTTTGGAGCTAATTGAAATGTATGGTACTATTTTTCAATGTTTACCTCAAGCCAAAAACCTAATTTCAAAAATTACAACCGTTAAAACAGATTTTGAAAACTTTATAAAATCACAGCCTGTTAAGGAAGTAGCTTATTTTATTTGGAAAGATCCTTGGATGGTTGCCGCAAATGACACTTTTGTAAATTATATGCTCAAGCTAAATAATTTCAAAAATAGCTTTCAAAAAGAGACGCGTTATCCTGAAATTGCTATGGAAAAAATATATCCAACTATAGAGCTGGTATTATTATCCAGTGAGCCGTATCCATTTAAAAATGAACATAAAAGCCTCATTCAAACACAGTTTCCAAACGCCAAAATCCTTTTGGTGGATGGCGAAATGTTTTCATGGTATGGTAGCCGATTGGTATTAGCTTTTGAATATTTTAAAACGTGGCATCGCACTGTTTTGACTTCAGAATAATCTGCTTTATTTTTCGGGCTTCAAAATATAACATATCGCTTAAACTAGCGTCTGTCATACTCACATTGTAAGCTTCTTCAATAAAGTTTTTATATGTATTCTCAAGTTCCTTTAAACCTAATATTTGTTTTAAATCGACTTTTACTTTTCCTATTTTACAGAATTGTGCACTCATAATTACTTGTTTTAAAAAGATATACGAGTAGAGCCTTGACAACAGATGTTGGTAAAAGTTAAAGTTAATCTAAAATTAAGACGAAATAGTTCGTTGTGAAGTCTCTCTATTTAAATACTTTAAACGATTTAATTTATTTAAAAGCTTAATGGCTTTAAATTCTGAAATATCGCTTTGTGCAGAATCAGTTTGCCTTAAATTATAGGCTTGTTCAACGAGTATTTTATAGCGTGATTGCAGTTTGATTTGGGACTGCTTGAGTTTTGAGAGATTTTCCATTTTTTGCCATATTGAATATTAAATATATTTAAAATATTGATAGAGAGCAAATTAAAATTAATAATTGTTAATAAAAAAAATCGATTTGTTTCCAAATCGACTTTAAGTCAATCAAATTCCAATATTCGAAGAAAAGGAATAATGAATTTTGTTCTGTATGATATCTAGTAATTAATCTTGTAAAGCAAACACTTTTCGTAAAATATCGGTTGTTCTAGAACTTAATTTAGTTCGGATATCTTTCTCCTCAACCGCAATCATTTTATAAACACCTTTTAGTGCTTCTTCCGTTACATAATCTGTTAAATCTGGATTTACATTGGATGTAAATGGAATACTATTATAACGATTAATTAAGTTTGACCAAATTTGATCTGCACCAACTTTTTTAAAGGAGTTATTAATTATAGGTTGAAATTCTGCATATAATTCGGTTTGAGTTCTACTAGCTAAATAGCGTGTTGCTGCATCGTCGTTTCCTAATAAAATAGATTTAGCATCATTAAACGTAATGCCTTTTACAGCATTAATAAAAATAGGCGTTGCCGTTCCAACAGCATCTTCAGCTGCACGATTTAATACTTTTAAACCTTCGTCTGCTAAACTTCCTAAACCAATATCGCGTAAGGCTTTATCTACTTTTTGTAATTCTTCTGGAAGGAGGATTTTTACGAGTTCATTCCTGTAAAAACCATCTTGTTTCATAAGTGTACTCACTTGCTTGTCTATTCCCTGATCCAATGCTTGACGTAAACCATTGGCAATATCAGTATTGGAAATACCAGGTGTGTTTTCAGGTAAATTATCAACTACTTGTTGTAGTTCAGCACAAGCTGTTAGATTTAAAATAAGGACGAGGGCAATTAAACGTTTTATCATGATTTGTTTTATTCTATTTGGACAAAGATAAATATTCAGAACTTATATCATTTCAAAAGTTTTATTAATTTGTTTTCATTTTAGTGCCACATGCGTATTAAAAACCTGAATTTCAATACTATTTTTAATATTCTTACTGAAAAATGCATGCGCAAAGGGCATCTCATGGCTCATCTTTAAATTAATACAGTAATATTCCTTAAATTTGCCATGCTTAAAAAACAATTTGAATGAAAAATATTGCACCATATAATCCTAAATATAAAGTACGAATCGTAACGGCCGCAGCGCTTTTTGATGGTCATGACGCAGCCATAAATATTATGCGCCGTATCATCCAATCTACAGGTGTTGAGGTGATTCATCTTGGACATGATAGAAGTGTTGAAGAGGTTGTAAATACTGCAATTCAAGAAGATGCGAATGCTATTTGTTTAACTAGCTATCAAGGTGGTCATAATGAGTATTTTAAATATATGTATGATTTGCTGACTGAAAAAGGCGCCAATCATATTAAAATCTTCGGTGGAGGAGGAGGTGTAATTTTACCTTCAGAAATTAAGGAATTAATGGATTATGGAATTACTCGTATTTACTCGCCAGATGATGGTCGTGAAATGGGTTTACAAGGCATGATTAATGATTTGGTTCAGCAATCTGATTTTGCCATAGGCGATTCTTTAGATACTAAAATTGATGAATTGCCAAGTAAAAATCCGAAGGCTATTGCTCGCGTTATTTCTTCAGCTGAAAATTTTCCGGATGTTGCTAAAAGTACCTTGGATAAAATTCATGAAAAGAATAAAAATTCTAAAACGCCAGTTCTTGGAATTACGGGAACGGGAGGTGCTGGTAAATCATCGTTAGTTGATGAGTTAGTAAGACGTTTTTTAATCGATTTTCCGGAAAAAACGGTAGGTCTAGTTTCTGTGGATCCATCTAAACGTAAAACAGGTGGCGCACTTTTGGGTGATAGAATTCGTATGAATGCTATTAATAACGCTCGCGTTTATATGCGTAGTTTGGCAACACGTCAGTCTAATTTAGCGTTGTCTAAATATGTGCATGAAGCCGTTCAGGTTTTAAAAGCGGCAGAATATGATTTAATTATTTTAGAGACATCGGGAATTGGACAATCCGATACCGAAATTATCGAGCATTCAGATGTGTCTTTATATGTTATGACTCCGGAATTTGGAGCAGCCACTCAATTGGAAAAAATAGACATGCTTGATTTTGCTGATTTAGTAGCTATCAATAAATTCGATAAACGTGGTTCTTTGGATGCGCTTCGTGATGTAAAAAAACAATATATGCGTAACAATCATTTGTGGGACACTCCACAAGATGAGTTGCCAGTTTACGGAACCATTGCATCACAATTTAACGATCCAGGTATGAATACGCTTTATAAAGCTGTCATGGATAAATTGGTTGAAAAAGCGGATTCTGAATTACAATCAACCTTCCATATTTCGGATGAAATGAGCGAGAAGATTTTTGTTATTCCGCCATCAAGAACACGTTACTTATCAGAAATTGCCGAAAGTAATCGCGCTTATGATAAAACAGCCAAAGAACAAGTTGATGTTGCACAAAAATTATATGGGATTTATAAAACGATATGTTCGGTTGCTAACATTTCTACCGAAAGTGAGAAATCGCTTTTAAACAAGTTTGGTGTTAATCAAGAAGAGATTCTTCACGCTGCACAGAAGGATAAAGCCAACTTTGTTAAAATGCTTATAGCAGAATTTGATCGTGTTAAGTTAAATTTAGACCCTTACAATTGGGAAGTCATTACCGGTTGGGATGACAAAGTAAACAAATATAAAAATCCAATTTATTCCTTTAAAGTTCGCGATAAAGAAATAAAAATTGAAACACATACCGAGTCCTTATCACACACGCAAATTCCAAAAGTAGCCTTACCAAAATATCAAGCATGGGGCGATATTTTAAGATGGTGTTTACAAGAAAATGTACCTGGTGAATTTCCATATACATCTGGATTATATCCTTTCAAACGAACAGGTGAAGATCCAGCACGTATGTTTGCAGGTGAAGGAGGGCCAGAACGTACCAACAGACGTTTTCATTACGTAAGTGCGGGTTTACCGGCTAAACGTTTATCAACTGCTTTTGATAGTGTAACGCTTTACGGAAACGATCCAGATTTACGTCCAGATATTTATGGGAAAATTGGAAATGCTGGTGTGTCTATTTGCTGTTTAGACGATGCCAAGAAACTCTATTCTGGTTTCGATTTAGCCAACGTGATGACTTCGGTTAGTATGACAATTAATGGTCCAGCACCCATGTTATTAGGGTTCTTTATGAATGCAGCTATCGATCAGCAATGTGAAATGTATATTAAAGAAAACGGCCTTGAAAAAGAAGTAGAAGCTAAAATAGCCAAACTTTATAAAGGTAAGGAGCGTCCGCAATATTATGGCGATTTACCAGATGGTAACAACGGTTTAGGCCTTATGTTGTTAGGTGTAACAGGCAATCAAGTATTACCTGCTGATGTGTATGCAGACATTAAAAAGATCACCATTGCGCAAGTTCGTGGAACGGTTCAAGCAGATATTTTAAAGGAAGATCAAGCACAAAACACCTGTATTTTCTCTACCGAATTCGCTTTGCGATTAATGGGAGATGTTCAGGAATACTTTATTGAGAATAATGTGCGTAATTTTTATTCGGTTTCTATTTCTGGCTACCATATTGCAGAAGCAGGAGCCAACCCAATTACACAATTGGCCCTGACTTTATCTAATGGTTTCACTTATGTGGAATATTATTTAAGTCGTGGGATGGACATCAATAAATTTGGTCCAAACTTATCTTTCTTTTTCTCAAATGGAATTGATCCAGAATATGCGGTTATAGGTCGTGTGGCCCGAAAAATATGGTCCAAAGCCATGAAAAACAAGTATGGTGCTAATGCTAGAGCGCAAATGCTGAAATATCATATCCAAACATCCGGACGTAGTTTACACGCGCAGGAAATTGATTTTAATGATATTAGAACCACGCTTCAAGCTTTATATGCTATTTATGATAACTGTAATTCCTTACATACCAATGCGTATGATGAAGCCATTACCACACCAACAGAAGAATCGGTGCGTCGTGCTATGGCTATACAGTTAATTATTAATAAAGAATTAGGATTGGCCAAGAATGAAAATCCAATTCAAGGTTCGTTTATTATAGAAGAATTAACCGATTTAGTTGAAGAAGCTGTCTTGTTAGAATTTGATAGAATTACGGAGCGTGGTGGTGTTTTAGGCGCTATGGAAACCATGTACCAACGTAGTAAAATACAAGAAGAAAGCTTGTATTACGAAACCTTAAAGCATAACGGCGATTTCCCAATTATAGGTGTGAATACCTTTTTAAGTTCTAAAGGGTCTCCAACAGTTCAACCAGCGGAAGTTATTCGCGCTACAGAAGCCGAAAAGCAAAATCAGATTACAACCTTAAAGAATTTACATGAGTCCAAAGACACGACGGACTTATTAAAAGATCTTCAAAATAGAGCCATTCATAATGAGAATATTTTTGAAGCTTTAATGGATGTTTGTAAAGTGTGTAGTTTAGGTGAAATTACATCTGCTTTATTTGAAGTAGGCGGTCAGTATAGACGAAATATGTAAGCTAATTACCTATGTAATTATAAAAAAAGAGGATAACATAGGTTGTCCTCTTTTTTGTTGGTAAAACTAACATAGTACGTTTATTTCTTGGACGGTTTCCTACTTGATGAGCTGCAATGCGTCACGCTTACTTTCGTCAGAGCGTTTTTTTTGCTCCCAATACGGTTCGTTGATACTTTTTTTCAATTGCGCTTCCGTTATTAACCCATCACCATTATTTTCGGTCCACGCGAGAATTTTATACGGAAATTGTTTTTCAACATTAATCGTAACTGTTCTGTTATAATTCAGGTACTGAACGGTGTAGTTTGTTGTGGAATCTGTTTCGGTTTTGCTAATTTCGGCTTTGGTAGCTTCTAAATCTTTATGGTTAAAACGACTGTATAATGTGGAGAAAATCATGTTGGTTTTTCCCAAAGGAAGTTGCCCTTTATGGATGCGAATTCGCGTCATCAATTCGTCTTCTAAAAGTGCAATAGGCATATCCTTTTCCGTATCTCCTTCTGCTTCAAAGTATGAGAATTCCTGAAAATGATAATTGCTTTCCTTTAAGTTGAGCTGCGTAAATGTATGTCCACACCATTCTTGGATACTTGTGTTTAGCTTTAAAGTATGTGGGTGTTTTTGTGAGTTTATAGGTGTAAATGTTGAGCTTACAACAGAATAATCGTAGATCCCAGTATTAAATTTTCTAATGTTATTAAGTTTCATAACTGATACATTATCTGCACCAGCAGCATCGGGATTGTCAAGTTTCACCTGTTTGCTTAATGAAAATGGTTCAGTAACAAAGATAAGAACCACTTCGCCATCACGAATTTCACCATAACGAGATTGCTTTAAAGAATAACTGTTCAGCTCGGCTTTACCTGTATACCAATACGCTTTAAACTCGTCGTCCACGGCTGCTGGATTCCATTGTATTTCTGCCGTTGTTGCCTTATCGGCAGCCTTCTTATCCTGTTTACAGGCAAGCAACGAAAAGATGGCTAATATGCAGTATGTTTTTAAAAGGTGTGTCATTTCTTGAAAGGTTTTATTTTATTGTTATGCCCAGTGCTTATTAGATTCTTGTGGTTTTATTCAGGACGGATGAAATTTCTGTCTAACGGTCTCGTGTATGAGTAGTAGCGTGGTTTAGCATTTAACTTTGCAAGTACAGAATAAACTGAAAATCTGCAAGGATTTTCAGAAGTAGGCGAGAACAAGCAATTACTTATAGCCATTGTTAGGCATAGTTTTTTTATTTTCGATTTCTTTACTTAACAAGATGGCGTTTTCAAGACTACTTTTCCCAACTAAAACTCCGGAAGTCGTTTTTCCAATTTCGTCAAGTATTTTTTGTTTAAAAATGTTTATTCCTCTTTCAATTCCACCGTGGTCAGTTTTGTAGACAAATTCCAATTCTGCATTTGATAGAATATCTGTCATTGACTTTTTCAAAAACTCGTCTTTCATCCAATGTTCCAAATTATTGCCTTTTTGATAAGCGGTATCATATAAATGAATGATTCTACCTACAAATTGATTAAAATAAAAACGTAATAGCCATAATTCTTCTCCAATATATGGCCTTAATTTTTCAAGCTCTTGTTTGTAAGTGGATGTTGTTACCAACATTTTATCTGGATTTAATTCTTTAAATGCTTGTTCAACCGTTTGTAAGAATTTTTTAGGTAAGTCAGAATCATTTTTATTAATTCTTTCTACTTCATTTGTTAAAGTTATTGGGTCAAAATAATTTAAAGGTTGGATAAATTCCGCTATTCTTAATACATCTTCCCAAAAAAGTTCAAGTGCTTCTAATCTTTTTTCGTGAGTTGCTTTAATTCCCTCCGACTGATTAGCTAATGAATTTGCTAAAATCGATTGAGAAATTGATAATTCGCTTTTTAGATTTTCAATTTTAGCATCATATTTACTTTTGATTGAATTCTCAATTCCAGTTGCAATTCGTTTTTTCAATAGCCATCCAAGAAAAGAGACAATTCCAGAACTTAATAATACTGATATGATAAATTTTAAATCTTCGCTCATTTTTCAAATTATGCCTAACAAGCATATACAACCACCTGTTCTAAATTAACTACTAAAATAACATTCTAAAACCAGTAAACAAGCAGAATAATGGGTTAAATTCAATGGGCATTTATAAAGAGACGCGGAGTTGTGTTTAAAATAAAAAATCATTTTTTGCATCTTTTTGGAAATATTTACGTCTATTATATGAATTTAAAAATTAGATAGTATGAAAAATATAGATTGTACCTGTAACTGTTCAAGTTGTAAAGGTGGTAATTGTGCTGGATGCACCTGTGAAAACTGTACCTGTAACAACTGCAACTGTTAAGATGTGCTAAAAACATTGTAAAGCAGAACGTATTTAGTAAATTTATACTAAAGGTTCTGCTTTTTTAATATTGAGAAAATGACCACACACGATATATGGAATACCTATGCTGATGATATTAAATACTTTATTTTAAGTAAAGTAAAAGAGCCTGCCATTGCTGACGATTTGCTGCAAGAAACCTTTATAAAAGTGCATACCAAAAAGGATATGCTAAAAAATGATGAGAAGTTGAAATCTTGGTTATTTAGCATTGCACGCTTTACGGTTATGGATTATTTTAGAGCACAAAAAACCATAGCCAAATTACCGGAAAATGAATTAGTGGACACAGATTTTACGCCCGAGCATACGGAACATGACTGCTTAAGAAGCATAATAAAAAGTTTACCAAAAAAATATAGAGATCCCTTATTTTTATCTGATATTAAAGGGATGAAACAAGCGGATATAGCACAACAATTACAGTTAGCATTACCTACGGTAAAGTCGCAAATACAACGCGGCAGAAAGCTTATTACCCAAGGTTTTATGGATTGTTGTGACTTTACACGCAATGAATCGGGTTTTCTAGTAGGTGAAATAAAAGACAAAAAGGACTGTAAAATATGCCATTAAAAAACGTATAATGGCTTAAGAGTTTTTTTAAAAATTTTAATGCCAAATTTTAGTCGTAAGTTTACAACATCATATTTTTTCAACTAACGGCTAATTATTTTTATGTCCTTTAAAAAATTCCATCCCATACTTAAAGAAGCTTTACAGGCTCAAAATATGGAAGCACCATTACCATTTCAGAATGCCATTTTACCAAAACTAAAAGGTGGTATGGATGTTTATGGAATAGCGCCAACAGGAGCAGGAAAAACCACGGCTTTTATACTGGCTACTGTTCATAAATTAAAAGCGGAAGCCTTTGAAGATTCCCCACGTGCTTTAATTATGGTGAAAGATAAAGAAGCAGCTTTGCACTTAAAAGACCAGTTTGAGCAGTTTACAAATGAAACCGATTTGCGTATTTATTGCGCCTATGATGAGTATGATTTGGAAAAGCAAAAGGAAGAAATTTATTTTGGAGTCGATATCATGATTGTTACACCAAAACGCTTAAATAAGTTATACTTTTTAAACGGAATTCATTTAGGACAAGTGCAATTGTTTATCATGGAGGATGCCGAATTCTTAATGCGAAATAACTATCAGAATGATGTTTTGCGTGTAGCCGAAAGTTTAAAGAAATGCCAATATGTTATTATGGCTGAAAAGCTATCGCCTAAATTAAAAAGTCTTCAAGAAAATATGATGAGTAACGCGCACATTGTTACTGGTTAAATATCTTATAATGTTAAGGTCCAGGTATGTTGCAACTGCTTGAATTTTTTCAGTTCTGAACGTAATAAAGGAAGGTAATCCTTGCCATCACTATTACAGTTTTCTAAACGTTTAATGTTTTTATTTAGCAAATACGTTAAGCGTTTTACTGAAGCAATATGCTTGTATTTATTTTCAGAGTACCGCGCCTCTTCGGCTTTTGCTATTTCTGGTGCTAATGAAACGGATTGCTGAACAATATCTCCTGAAAAATATATAAATGCATTTTCCGAACCATCTTCATGTAACGCTGATAAGTCTTGGTTTAAGTAGGTTGAAATGCTTCGCGAAAGCGTAATAATATCCATAGCCTTTTGATATAGAGGCGAATGGAATAAGCTTGAAGAGATGTGGGTAATCATATTATATTAGCAATTTTATCAAAAATAGCGACAAGTTTTCACATCTTACTTTCGATATTAAAGTAAAAACGTATATTTGATTTAATAATCGACTTATTACTGTTAAATAACCTTAATATGAGTATTGATAGCTTAAATTGGAAAATATTAAAGTGTTTACAACAAAATGCAAGGACTTCCAATGCCGAAATTGGTAGGCAAATTGGTATTAGTTCGCCAGCCGTTTCTGAACGTATAAAAAAAATGGAAGATGCTGGGATTATTCAACATTATCATACAACTGTTTCCCCTTTTGAAGCTGGTTATCAGTTAAAAGCATTAATTACTATTCGTGCTTTTATGGGTATGTTAAAGCCGTTTTTAGAGAAAGTAAAAACCTATGATGAGGTTATTAATTGCTACCGCATTACAGGTAATGAGAACATTGTCATGGAAGTGGTTCTAAAAAACCAGAAACATTTGGAGGCTTTTATAGACCAATTAATTGTTTACGGTGAAACAAAAACACAGATTGTTTTATCGCATGTGGTTAAACATAATGCAGTGAAACCTTTGAAATAGTTAATTAAATTTTTAACACCTGTAATAAGAATTTACCCATTACGAAACCGCTTCATGTTTCTTTAAATAGCGCATTAATAACCATAATAAAGCAATACATAAAATGGATAACAGTGTCATGATGTACCAAGTGTTTTCAAAGCCTACGGAATCGGCGAGCTGCATTCCTGCGTTATGCCCAAAAATATGCGCTATGGAAAAAGCAATGCTGTAAAGTGCCATATATTCACCTTGGTTTCCCTTTTTAGCACGTTCCATAGCGAATGCATTTGAGAATGGAAATGTTATCATTTCGCCAACCGTCATAAATAACATACCAATTAGTAAAATGCCAATCCAAGGCGTAACATTGAGTACTACAAAACTAATTCCAACCAAAATAGCTCCAAAAACCATTAATGTTGTTTTGCTATACCCTGTATTTTCTAGCCACTTAATGAGTGGCATTTCTAAAATAAAAATGAAGGCACCATTTAAACCTAGGAGAATACCTATTTCTAATTCGGTTAAATAATGCACATCTTTATAGTAAAGCGGCATGGTTGAGAAATATTGTAAAAATACAATACCAAACATGGTCATGGCAGCTAGAAAAATCCAAAAGGCTTTATCCTTATAAGCGGATTGTGGGTTTTCATTAATGATACTATCTTGCGTTTTGGCTTTTTTAGGATGCAGAACATTTACTAATAAAATAGTGGCTAAAATACAGGTAATACCATCCACCCAAAAAAGTCCCGCATAACTCATAGTAGTTATAATGATACCGCCAACAGCTGGACCTGCAGAAAATCCCAGATTTATAGCTAAACGAATAAGCGTTACAGAACGTGTTTTATTTTCAGGTTTACTGTACGCGCTTAATGCTACAAACATTGCAGGACGGAACATATCTGCCACCAACATAACCAAAAATATGCCCAAGCAAACACCAGCAAAGGTGTGTAAAAATTGCAAGCCTATAAACAGGATTCCTGTGGCTAGTAAACTTCTTACCATTACTTTATAATAGCCAATTTTATCAGTTAGTTTGCCACCAAGCCATGAACCACAAACGGATCCTAATCCAAAAGCAGTCATAACCCATCCCACTTGTGCAAAGGATAAGTTTAAATCTGTAGTGAGGTATAACGACAAAAATGGAATAACCATGGTGCCCGCACGATTAATTAATGTAATTAATGCCAACCACCATATTTCTGAAGACAAACCTCGAAAGGTATCTATATAGCTGTTGTAAAGTTTTTTCATGTTAGTTATTGGTGGTTATATAAACTAAAAAATCCGACGCAATGGTCGGACTTTCATATAATGGTTATGTTCATTTAAAATTATTCACATACATATAGCGTCCAACTCATCAATAATGAGATATGAGATTTTCTATACGTGGTGACTCTTTTTAGCATGATGGTATGTTAATTTGCTTACCAAAGCTAAACAAAATATGAATAAGTTGTACTTTTGAAGTCAAAAAAATAATTCTCATGAAAATAGTTTTTAGTTTTTTAGTGCTTTTTATAGTAATTAGTTGTGCTCAAAATAAAGAACCATTATTAGGGGAAACAGAATGGCAGCGCCAACAAAATGCCGATTTTAAGGATGCCAGTAAATCGCCACTTAAAGCCAAGGATAGAAAGAATTTTAAGACCTTGGATTTTTTTCCTGTAGATTCTTCCGCAATTGTCAAGGCTACATTAAAACGAACGCCAGATTCCGATTGGTTTTTAATGCAAACCACAACCGATCGTGTTTCTAATGAGCGCGTTTATGGAATTATAACCTTTGAACTTCATGGAAAAACGTTTGAATTATCTGTTTACCAAGGTCAAGATTTAATGACTCAAGAAGGTTTTGAAGATTATTTATTTTTGCCGTTTATAGACCATACTAATGGTGAAGCTACTTATGGTGGTGGCCGTTATATTGATTTAAGAATTCCTGAAAACGATACAATGATTATCGATTTCAATAAAGCATATAACCCTTATTGTGCCTATGACGAAAAGTATTCCTGTCCCATTGTACCACGAAATAATTATTTAGACATTGAGGTAAAAGCAGGTGTGAAGGCTTTTAATAAAAAATAAAGCGCCTAACAAATTTGTCAGACGCCTTAATTGCCACTAATCTCAACTTAATTTTTAATAATCCGTTTGGATATACTTCCGGTTTCTGTGGTTATTTGTAATAAATATATGCCTTGTGGCAAGTTAGAAATCTCTATTTTTTCGAGATGACTCTGTATTTGCTTGACAACTTTTCCATTCATATCAATGAGTACGGTTGATTTTATTTGAATGCTATTTGGTGTTTTAATATGCACATAATCTGTTGCTGGATTCGGGTATATTTTTATTTCTGAAAGGGTTTCAGAGCTAATATCTAAAGTACCATCAATTTCAAATAATTTCCGGTCATAAAGAGACCATGAGCCATCGGCATTTTGTACACGAATATGCAAATAATGATCACCTTGAGCCAATCCCGTAGTGGTTGGGATTATTACAGTTTCATCCAAATCATCACCTGAAACGGTTAAAGCTGTAGCCAAGCCAACACCTGGATCTACATCTATATAGTATTCGGCGGAAACAATAGAGGCATTATTGGTAAACGGAATATCTGCTACGTGAAACGATTTTCCATCATAAAGACTCCAGCTATTAGCACTATTTTTAACACGCATAAACAATCGGTGTGTGCCAATGGACAGGCTTGATGTTGGAATACTTAAATCGTCATCTAAAGAGGCAACATCATTTCCATCTACAATGGTGCCATTTCCAATGCCTGGATCTGTATCAAAAAAGTATTCAGCTTCCACAATGTCACTGGTATTATTATACGGAACATCAGAAACGCGAAAGGTTTTTGTATCGTACATACTCCATTTGTTATTGCTATTCTTCACACGTATTAACATGGTATGTGTCCCAATAGATAGGCTACTTGTAGGAATTGTGAAGTTTTCATCTAATAAGGCAACATCCGCAACATCTATGGTTGTTCCATTGCCTAAACCAGGATCTGTATCAACAAAGTATTCGGCTTCAACAATATCAAAGTTATTAGAAACGGGAATATCAGATTTTCTAAAAGTTTTAGAGGTGTACAGACTCCATTGGTCATTATCGTTTTTAACGCGTACAAACAGCTTGTGCGTACCAGCTGGCAATCCGCCAATTGAAATGTTCAGATTTCTATTTAAAATATTAGAATTAACGCTATTTACAGGAATTGCATTTCCAATTCCAGGATCGGTATTAAAAAAGTACTCAATTCCTGTAATATTGACTGTGCTATTAAATGGTACGTCAGATACTCTAAAAGTTTGGTTATTATAAATGGAGGTTATGCCATTGGCATTTGTAACTCTCATAAATAATTGATGTGTTCCTGCAGGTAGTCCTACCGTAGAAATGCTAAATGTTTGATCTAACAAGTCTACATCTGGATCAATATCTACCAGAATACCATTTCCAATACCAGGATCGGTATTAAAAAAGTATTCAACACTGGCAATATCCGATTGCGCTAACGATACACCAACACAAAAGCAGCCTAGTAAAAAGGTATATAAAGCTTTCATAATTTTGGGTGTTTTTAGTTAGTTTTATTAGCGTTTGCTTTTAAATTTACATTTAAGCTTGTGCCGGCAGGAACCATATTATTGAAAATTGACATTTCAGTTAAATAAGGTAATTCTGTTGGATAACCTCGTACGTCAAAATCATAATACCCATTAAAAATACCTACATCATTTCCATCTGTACCAGCGTCATTTCCAACTGAACTGTTGCCTAAATTATAATTATTAGTTGCAGCCCAAAGTGGATTGTTTGCAGGAATACTTACAAAAAATGGATTTTGATTATTAAAATTCCCAGTACCATTTAAATCTGCAATAGTTTGTGTTCCGTAATGGTATGTTAAAGAATTGTTGTGAATAATTGGTGTGCCTCCGTTTTGATCTACAATTGCTTGATTGTTGGCAGTAAACACCCAAATATTATTTTGGCATACTAAATTATTAGGATTCAAAAATATGCTCCATTGAAAAGCTGTTTGGTCCGCAACAATCACGTTATTATTAAAGATAGTTGTATCGTTAAAATACTGTAAACCATTATTTCCAATGTTTTGAATAAGATTATTGGTTATAGTAATGTTCGTGCTATTCGTTAGTGTTGCATTCAGGTAAATTAAATTTTTAATAACATTACCTCTAATAGTAATGTCTTCATTACCAATGGAATTTGCGTAAATTCCTACGGCTATAGCGCAATTTTCAATTAATAAATTATTCACATTGTTGCCGGTGATTATGTAGCCAATAACATGTAATCCGGAAATCTTAACGTTGTTAGCCGTAACTGTGATATTTCCAGCTGATGAAGCTTCTCCATTGTTAAGTTCTGGTGCATGACCCATACCTAAAACTGTGACGCCTTTATTAACTGTAATGTTCCCATAAGTCGTGCTGGACGGCTGAATCATAATGATGTCGCCATTGGAAGCTCCTGCAATTGCAGCCGCAAATGTTGTGTAAACATGTGATGGCGAATCGTCAATAAAGGGGTTGTTGTCCACTATTAACGTGTTTTGTGCATTTGTAAAGCTTACTACAAGTAAAGCGATACCTAAAATAAATTTTTTCATGATAATTAGATTTAAGATTAATATTGTCAAAAATCCTAATTATATGCATGCCAGAACATACGTGGAATGTCGTATATTTTAAATTACTTCAAAATTTTAAAAGTGAAGGATTTTCCTCTATTCATGAAGTGTTACGAAGAAATAGGTTGAGAAGTTGAGAATTTGATTTTTAAATTTCCGTTCTAAATACGCTTTTTTTTATTTAACGAGAAAAATTCCAAGGAAAACGGCCAGAAAACCAAGGGCAAAACTAGCAATGGTATACATAGCGAAACTCATAAAGTCTCCGGATTTTAAAAACACATGATTTTCATAAGCAAAAGCAGAGAAGGTGGTAAAGCCGCCACAAAAACCAGTAGCTAGTAACGCCAAATGATTTTCGGACAAGGAATTATTTTTAGCCGCCATACCCAATATGATACCAATAAGTAAACTACCTAAAATATTTGCTAAAAACGTACCGTAAGGGATTCCTGTTTCAGTATTGTTTAAAAATTTACCGACTAAAAAGCGCAATACACTTCCAAAACCACCTCCAATAAATACCAATAGGATTTGTTTCATTTGTATTTTAATTAATAGCAATATAAATTTCGGTAATCCAATTGGCTGGATTTGGTTTTTGACTTGGTTCTGTTAAATAAACTTCTAACATCGGGCCTGTTTCGGAAGTTTCCATATTATATTGTCTAATATAACTCCTTGTCGCGTCTCTAGCTTCCTTTAGGTTTGTATAATTTCCTTTTAATGTTGTTTTAACCGCTTTAAAGGGTTCCAGCTGTCCTGTTAAAATATCGCTTTGTGTTGTTATAACTTGTGTGGTTGTTGGAATACAAACGGAGAACATAACGGCATTATTAGGTTCATCCCAATTGTGATAATATACAAATGGAGCACCTGCCATGGCAATGTTGTTTTTTATGCTATAACTTTTTACACTTGGTAGCACTTTGCTAATCGTTGTTTGTATGTCTGAAATTTTACTAGAGGTGGTTTTGTAAATATAGAAACCACCACCATGTTGCGCAATTCCATCCACCTGAATACTGTAAACCTCCATAGCAGCAATAACTATGTTGTTTAATTTGTCTAAACCACGCTCCAATTCAGGACTCATCATTTTTTCATGACCACCATTTATTAAGGCGTATCCTTTTTCATAAAATGATAAATTATCAGAATACAGAGTCCAAGACACTTCCGTTTCTTTGGCTGAAATTTGTTGGAACTCCCAATTTACTTGTACTGATGCCGATTCATTTAAAAACAGCTCCTGGTTGATGGTTTGGAACGGAATGGCTTCAACCGTTTTTATATGTCCCTTTTCATCACTGCTTTCCCAGCTATATGTGCTGCCAATACCCATAGTGGTATCGGAAAGAACCGTTTTTGTTTCAGGATCAATTTCAACCCAAGGAGACAAAGCGTCCCAATTTTTATAATCAATGACATGGTTGTAAATAACTTGCGATGGTGCCGCAATAGTTCGCGTTCGTGTTACCTTAAAATCATTGGGTTGCACAGCAACATATATAGAGATACCAATAATTAAAATAAGTAAAAAGAACAGGATGTATTGAATTGTTTTCATGAATGATTGGGTTATAAATCAAAGATAAACAATTTTATGCGTTAATAATTAATGTTACATTTGTGAATACTAAAAAAACACTTAAACATATGAAATTAAAATTGATTGTAGGTTTGGCGTTAGTGGCTCCTTTTTTCTATTCATGTAATAATGATAAATCGGAACCAAAAGCCGAAATAGTTGAAACTGAAACAAAGGTTGAAACTGAATTTGATTTTAATGTAGAACAATTTGCAGACATTAAAATCTTACGTTATCAAATTCCGGGTTGGGAAAATTTAACGCTAAAAGAACAAAAACTGGTTTATTATTTAGGACAAGCGGGTTTAGCTGGTCGCGATATTACTTGGGATCAGAATTATAGACACAATTTAACCATTAGAAATGCTTTTGAAAATGTGTACACCACATATACAGGTGATAAATCATCAGCAGATTGGGAAGCTTTCGAAACGTATTTAAAGCGCGTTTGGTTTAGTAATGGTATTCACCATCATTATTCCAATGATAAAATGAAACCTGAATTTTCAAAAGACTATTTAGTTGGTTTATTAAAACAAACGAATACAACTTTAGAAGGCGAAGCTTTAGAAGTTTTATTTAATGACAAGGATTCTAAAAAAGTGAACCAAGCTAAAGATGTAGATAATGTATTATTATCAGCGGTTAACTTCTATGGTTCAAATGTGACTATGGCAGAAGTTGAAGCATTTTATAAAACGAAAAAATCTCCAGATCCTGAAAAGCCATTATCTTTTGGATTAAACTCTAAATTGGTAAAAGAAAACGGGAAAATTGTTGAACAAGTATATAAGTCTGGTGGTTTATATGGTTCAGCTATTGATAACATTATTCCTTGGTTAGAAAAAGCAGAAGGTGTTGCTGAAAACAAAGCACAAGGCGATGCTATTGCCCTATTAATTAAATATTACCAAACAGGTGACTTGCAAACTTGGGATGACTACAATGTAGCATGGACGGCTGCTACCGAAGGAAATATTGATTATATAAATAGTTTTATTGAAGTATATAATGATCCATTAGGTTACACCGGAAGCTACGAAACCATTGTACAAATTAAGGATTTTGATATGTCTGAAAAAATGTCTGTTTTATCAGAAAATGCGCAGTGGTTTGAAGATAATTCGCCATTAATGGAAGATCATAAAAAGAAAAATGTTGTCGGTGTTTCTTACAAGGTAGTTAATGTAGCTGCAGAAGCTGGTGATGCCTCTCCAAGTACTCCAATTGGCGTTAATTTACCAAATGCTAACTGGATTCGTGCAGCAGTAGGAAGTAAATCGGTTTCTTTAGGAAACATAATTCATGCGTATAATAATGCAGGAAGTACAGGTCGCTTAAAAGAGTTTGCAAATGATGCCGAAGAAATTCAACTCGAAGAAAAATACGGACAAGTTGCAGATAAATTACACACAGCCTTACACGAAGTAATTGGTCATGCTTCAGGACAATTAAATCCAGGTGTTGGTGAAACGAAAGAAACACTTAAAACCTATGCGTCTACATTAGAAGAAGGTCGTGCAGATTTAGTAGGTCTTTACTATCTATACAATCCAAAATTACAAGAATTAGGTTTAGTGGACGATTGGAAATCTGTAGGAAAAGCAGCTTATGATGGCTATATTAGAAACGGTTTAATGACACAATTAATTCGTTTAAATATAGGTGATGAAGTTGAAGAAGCCCACATGCGTAACAGACAGTGGGTGAGTGCTTGGGTTTTTGAAAAAGGACAAGAAGCAAATGTTATTGAAAAAGTAACTCGCGACGGTAATACTTATTTCAATATTACAGATTATGATAAATTGCATGATTTATTCGGACAATTATTACGTGAAACACAACGTATTAAATCAGAAGGTGATTTTGCAGCTGTTCAAGCTTTGGTTGAAACTTACGGTGTAAAAGTAGATCAAGAAATTCATGCCGAAGTTTTAAAGCGAAACGCACAATTTAAATCGGCACCATACAGTGGATTTGTAAATCCTATGTTGGTTCCAGAAATGGATGATAATGGCGAAATCACTAAAATTAATGTGGTTCAACCAGAATCGTTTCCAAAGCAAATGTTAGACTATAGTGAGAAATATAATTTCTTGCCAGAAGTTAATTAAATATAACTATTTACTGTGTAAAAAGCCTCAACGCTATTGTGTTGAGGCTTTTTATTTATGCTAGATTTATATAAAAAAAGTAGCTATGTTATAATAGATTATTGGAACATCCATTTAATAGAAAGTATAAATAAAACAAAACAAATAAAGGCAATTAATACCCATACAGTTCCTTTGTAGTGTTTTCTATGCAGCGCTAAATCCTTTCTATATGCATAGACTAAAATTAATACAAAAGCGACCGCAAATAAGCCTCCAAAAATTATTTGTCCAGTAGTAAACATGTCGTTTTTTTTTGCAAATTTAAGAAAACAAACCCATAACCAAATTTTTATTCAGTGATATTAATACGGAATCAAAAATTAATTAGATTTTAAAATTATTACTTTTGAATAAACACAGAAAACCAAACTATGAAAAATAAAATTGAAGCCGTAAAAGCATTTCATACTGCCTTTAAAATTGGTCATCGTGAAACCCCAAAAGCTGATTTAGGTTCTGATAAAAACATGTTGCGTTATAAATTAATGCGTGAAGAAAATGAAGAGTATCTAGAAGCTGTAAACAAAAATGATTTAGTTGAGGTTGCCGATGCTCTAGGTGATATGCTCTATATTTTATGCGGAACTATAATAGAACACGGATTACAGCATAAAATAGAAGATGTCTTTAATGAAATTCAACGTAGCAATATGAGTAAACTTGGCGAAGACGGCGAACCCATTTATCGCGAAGATGGTAAGGTTTTAAAAGGGCCAAATTATTTTAAGCCAAATATCTCTTCTATTCTGAAATCGTAATCTAAACCACATGATAAAAAAATTCCAATCCTGAAATTTTCTAGATTGGAATTTATGTTTTGTAGTAATAAAATATTCAACGACTAACGTGACGTTTCGGGTTGCTTAACCTCAAAACGCCATCCGTGTTTATCTTCGGCAAGGTTATGTTGAATATCTAATAATTTCTTTTTAAATAATGTGGCGTACGAATCGCTGGCATCTGGAATTTCAAAAACTTCTTCAGAATGCTCAAAAGCTGAAATTGGACTAATTACAGCCGCAGTTCCTGTTCCAAAAATTTCTTTCAGACTACCATTTCTAGCAGCTTCTTTTATTTCGCTTACAGTTACACGTCTTACTTCTACGGGAATATTGTTGTCTTCTGCTAATTGTAAAATACTTTTTCTAGTAATACCATCTAAAATCCGATCACTTGTAGGTGCAGTTACCAAGGTGTCATTAATTCTGAAAAAGATGTTCATGGTACCAGCTTCTTCTAGATATTCATGTGTACTAGCATCGGTCCAAATAATTTGCTGATAGCCTTTTTTCTGTGCCAAACTAGTTGGGTAAAACTGTGCGGCATAATTTCCAGCAGCTTTGGCATAACCAACGCCACCATCTGCAGAACGACTATATTTCTCCGCAAAAAGTACACGAACTTTACCTGTGTAATATGCTTTTGCTGGAGAACAAATTATCATAAAACGATATGCTTGAGCAGGCGCAGCTGAAATAGCTGGCTCAAAAGCAAAAACAAACGGTCTAACATATAATGAATTTCCAATACCTGGTTTAATCCAATCTTTATCCATATCCATTAAAGTCGCTAAACCTTTCATGAAATATTCCTTTGGGAATTCTGGAATCGCTAATCGTGCCGCGGAGATATTAATCCGTTTGTGATTATCTTCTGGACGAAACAAAAAGGCCTTTCCGTTATCATCTTTATAAGCTTTCATGCCTTCAAAAACAGCTTGCCCATAATGAAACACACGAGCTGAAGGTTCAATGGTCATGGTTTGGTAAGGAACTATTTTCGGTTGTTGCCAAGCGCCATCAATAAAATCACAATAGAACATGTGATCTGTGAACTTACGCCCAAAATCGATATTATTAAAATCAACATCATTGATTTTTGATTTTTCTATTCGTTCTATGTCGATTTTGTTATATTTCTGATCCGTCATGTTTCTTAAAAGTTTGGTTTTGCGAAAGTACTCTTTTTTGGACTCATATAAAACTTAAAATTTACTTAAAAAAAGTGTATATTTGGCCTTAAATTTTATAAAAATCTCGAATAATGAAAAATATAATTTTAGCACTTTGTTTAGTGTTTGTAGCAGTTTCTTGTAAGAATAATGATAAATCTACAGAAATTATTGAAACAGAAATTAACGAAATGGCTTATGTTTCTTTTGGAGATGTTATTGAAGCCGATAATACATTAAGTGCATCTGAAATAAGCGAAAAATACCAAAACTTGAAAGCTGGTGACACCCTTCACACTAAAGTAAAGGCAAAAGTAAACAGTGTTTGTCAGTCCAAAGGATGTTGGATGCGTTTGGATTTAGAGAACAATCAAGAAGTGATGGTAAAATTTAAAGACTACGGTTTTTTTATGCCTAAAAATATAGCAGATAAAGAAGTTATAATTAATGGTAAAGCTTATGTAACTGAAGTTTCTGTTGATGAGCAACGTCATTATGCGGAAGATGCAGGAAAAACAGAAGAAGAAATTGCTGCTATAACAGAACCGCAACGTACCTTGTCTTTTGAAGCAGATGGTGTGTTGCTAATTGAAGAATAATGAAAACGTTTTTTAGCTGTTTAAGCCTACTTATCCTTGTTGCCAGTTGTAATAACGCTGAAGAAAAAGTAATTCCTGAAAAGTCTAAAAAACAGGAAGTTGTTTATGATATGTATGAGCCGTCTGAAATGGCCAATCTCATGAATCAAATGTATGCGCACAATTTGGACGTTAAAAATGCGATAGTTTTAGGTGAAGATATACAAGAATTTCCATTAGATTTCTTAAAAATCCATACAGCGGAATTATCCGATTTTAAAAAACGCAATGAAACGTTTGAGAGTTTTTCAAAATTATTTATTCAAGCCGAAAAGGAACTTTATAATCCGGAATCTGCTTTGTCAGAAACCGAAAGGTTCAATAATGTGGTAAATCTTTGTATTTCTTGCCACCAAACCGAATGTACTGGGCCAATTCCACGTATTAAAAAACTATTAATTAAATAGTTTGAAACGCCATATTATAACCACGGCTGATGGTTCTAAAACCATCCAGATAGACGATTGGAATGAACAATACCATTCTATCCATGGCGCCATTCAAGAAGCAAATCACGTGTTTATAAAAACAGGTTTCGAGGCTGTTATTTCGGGATTGCAGTTGAACTCTTTGTCCATTCTAGAAATTGGTTTTGGCACAGGATTAAATGCCATAATTACCTTATTAAAGGCAGAAAAAGAACAAGTTCATGTGGATTATGTCGGTATTGAAGCGTATCCTGTTTTAACCTCCGAAATTAGCCAATTAAACTATGCAGAACTATTGAAAGATGATTCTGCTGAAGCACAGTTTAAAGCCATTCATACTATTTCTTGGGAAATAAAAGCATCACTTTCTAAATTTTTCCAATTAACCAAACAAGAAAAGAAGTTTCAGGATATTACGAATATAAATCAGTTTCATCTTATTTATTTTGATGCGTTTGGAGCACGTGTGCAACCCGAATTATGGACGGAACCTATTTTCGAGAAAATGTATAATGCGCTAAAACCAAAAGGTGTTTTGGTTACCTATTCAGCAAAAGGGAGCGTGCGTCGCGCCATGCAAGCTGTAGGGTTTGTGGTGGAACGACTACCAGGGCCTCCAGGCAAACGTGAAATGTTAAGGGCCACAAAGCCCGAAACATTCAACGATGCGAAGTGAGTTACATGTTTCCTTTTAAAGCCCGAAACATTCAACGATGCGAAGTGAGTTACATGTTTCCTTTTAAAGCCCGAAACATTCAACGATGCGAAGTGAGTTACATGTTTCCTTTTAAAGCCCGAAACATTTCAGTAGAAATATTCATAGTCAAGCAACTTTTCTTCGTTATCCATTCAAGGCTTCAACATGGGGTTAATACATACTTAATCTTTCGTTAATTCTGTTAAACCTTCTTTAAAAGCAATTAAAAACACTGTTTTAACCCGTATCTTTATATAAAAATTGTACATGAAGGTATTAATTACAGGTGCTACAGGTTTAATTGGTAAGGCAATAGTTGAACAATGTCATGATCAAAATATTTCCGTTCATTATTTAACAACTTCTAAAGAAAAAATTGAGCAACACGATGACTATAAAGGGTTTTATTGGAACCCTAAAAATAATGAAATAGATGTAGCTTGTTTGGAAGGTGTTGAAACCATTATAAATTTGGCAGGTGCTACCATTGCTAAACGGTGGACTGCAGCTTATAAAAACGTTATTATTAATAGTAGGTTAGATACATTACGATTAATAAAAGAAACATTACAGCGTGAAAATCATTCGGTAAAACACGTTATTTCGGCAAGTGCTATTGGCATTTATCCAGATTCTTTAACCAACTATTATGATGAAGAAACAACGGAAATTTCCACTAGTTTTTTAGGACAGGTTGTAGAAAAGTGGGAGGCCATGACAGATACGTTTAAAACGCTTGATGTTTTGGTCTCTAAAGTTAGAATCGGCTTGGTTTTAGATGCTGAAGAAGGTGCTTTGCCACAAATAGTGAAACCGGTTAAATTTGGTGCTGGTGCAGCTTTTGGTAGTGGTAATCAGTGGCAATCATGGATTCATATTACAGATTTAGCGCGTATTTTTGTTTATGTATTAAACCATAAAATTGAAGGTGTTACCAATGCCGTAGCACCAAATCCCATAACAAATTCTGAACTTACAAAAGCCGTTGCTAGCGTTTTAAATAAACCATTATTTTTACCAAACATTCCAAAAGCATTAATGAAATTGATTTTGGGTGATATGCACATTTTATTATTCGAAAGTCAACGTGTAAGTTGTAAACAAGTAGAGGAGGAAGGGTTTCAGTTTGAATTTGTAAACATTAAACCAGCCCTGGAAAACCTATTAGCTTAAAGTCATAAAACAGGCATAAAAAAATCCGCTACATTTCTGTAGCGGATTTTTAAAATTATTAACAAAAATGAATTACGCTTTATTAGCAGTAATAGTTATTTGTAATTCCATATCATCGTTGATGAATTTATCTCCTAAATCATCAAAGAAAGATTTTGAACCATATTTCACATTCCATTTAGAACGATCAATAGTAAATGTTTCACTAGTAATAGTTACAGAATCATTGTTTTCTGAAACAGTTACTGGAATAGAGATGTTGTTTTCTGTATCTTTCATTTTAAGATTTCCAGATAACATCATTTTTCCATTTTCATTTGTAAAACCAGTTACTTCAAAAGCTGATGCTGGAAACGCTTCAACGTCAAAAAAGTCTGGGCTTTTTAAATGACCAGTTAATTTTCCATGATTTTCATCATCTTCAGGAAGATCTGTTACATAAAGTGAATTCATGTCAATTAAAAAGCTTCCGCTTTCAATAGCATCACCATTCATAGTAAATACACCACTTTCAACTTTAATAGTTCCAGTATGTGTTCCTGTTGGCTTAAAGCCTTTCCACATAATAGTAGATGCTTCTGTGTCAACTAAATATTTTGTTGAAACTTCAGTTACTTCAGCAGCTACTTCAGCTTCTGTTGTTTCAACTTCTTGTGCTTTATCTTTACAACTTGCAAACGTTACAACTAATGCTAATGTTAAGATTGGTAAAAAACGATTTTTCATTGTTTTAATATATTTTAGTGTTAAGCTGCAAAAATAGTTGTTTCAGATTTAAAAATGTTTAAAAAAATATTAAATTATTTTTAATGACATTTTGACATTTTAAGGATAATGGCAGTACTTTTGCCATCCATTTAACGTATTTTAAAAATAGAGATACACAATGAGCAAGAAAGATAAAAATAATACTACTGCCCATGAGCAAGTAGACGAGCAAATACTGGATAACAACGAGGTGTCTTCTGAAGATACACGAACCGTTGAAGAGCAATTGAATGAATCTTTAGCATTAGAAAAAGATAAATTTTTACGACTGTTCGCTGAATTTGAAAATTATAAGAGACGTACTGCCAAAGAACGTAATGAGTTGTTTAAAACAGCAAGTCAAGATGTAATGGTGGCATTATTGCCAATTTTGGATGATTTTGACCGTGCTTATACTGAAATATCTAAAACAAAAGAAAAGGATTTATTGAAAGGTGTGGAGCTCATTAAAAATAAGCTTAAAAACACACTAGAAAGTAAAGGTCTAGAATTAATAGATTTGCGCACTGGCGACGAATTTAACGCAGATAATCACGAAGCAATAACGCAAGTACCAGCACCTAACGAAGCTTTAAAAGGCAAGATTATAGATGTTATAGAAAAAGGGTATAAGTTGGGTGATAAAATAATAAGATTTCCAAAAGTAGTTATAGGACAATAATATGGCAAAACAAGATTATTACGAGGTTTTAGGAATTGATAAAAATGCAGATGCCGCCGCAATTAAAAAGGCGTATCGTAAAATGGCATTGAAATATCATCCAGATAAGAATCCTGATAATAGCGAAGCAGAAACGAAGTTTAAAGAAGCAGCTGAAGCTTATGAAGTATTAAGTAATGCTGATAAAAAAGCACGTTATGACCAATTTGGTCACCAAGCCTTTGAAGGTAATGGTGGTTTTAATGGAGGTAACATGAATATGGATGACATATTCAGTCAGTTTGGCGATATATTCGGTGGTGCCTTTGGCGGTGGCGGCGGATTTTCCGGCTTTAGTGGTGGTGGTTTTGGCGGTGGCGGACAACGCCGCGTTAAAGGTACCAACATGCGTATTCGCGTGAAATTAACGTTGGAAGAAATTGCTAATGGTGTTGAGAAGAAGGTGAAAGTTAGACGCAAAGTTCAAGCGCCTGGAACGACGTATAAAACCTGTTCAACCTGTAATGGAGCCGGGCAAGTAATGCGTGTTACTAATACTATACTTGGTCGTATGCAAACAGCCACAACATGTACAACATGTGGTGGAGCAGGACAAACAATAGATAAAAAACCGAATGAAGCGGATGCACAAGGTATGCTTGTAAAAGAGGAAACCGTATCTATAAAAATTCCTGCAGGTGTGGTTGATGGTATGCAACTAAAAGTTACTGGTAAAGGTAATGAAGCCCCTGGAAATGGTGTTTCCGGTGATTTATTAGTGGCCATAGAAGAAGAAACACATGCAACGCTTCAACGAGAAGGCGATAATTTACATTATGATTTATATGTGAGTTTACCGGATGCTGTTTTAGGAACTTCAAAAGAAATAGATACCGTAACAGGAAAAGTGCGAATTAAAATTGATGCAGGTGTACAATCTGGTAAAATTTTAAGACTTCGTGGCAAAGGTATTCCGTCTATTAATGGTTATGGAAAAGGCGATTTGTTAGTACATGTTAATGTCTGGACGCCAAAAACCTTAAGCAAACAACAAAAAGACTTTTTTGAATCTATGCGTGAGGACGAACATTTTGATCCAAAACCAGAAGTTGGTGATAAATCATTCTTTGAAAAAGTAAAAGATATGTTTTCATAAATGAAAAATATTCATGTAGTACAAATCCGCCTTTTTGGCGGATTTGTTGTTTATAGCTAAAGTTAATTACAGTCTTTCTATAATTGTTTAATAAAAATTACTATATTTGGTTTATTACTATAGATTATAGTAATAATTTTTCTTTTTCATAGCAATTTTTTCCCATCCTTAAGCGTAAGTTTTAGGATGGGTTTTGTTTTTATTGAACAAGCTCAATTTCTTTTTTATTAATTTCGGATGGCAGTATTACATTTAATATATTTACAATCATTTCAATTAACTAGCAATCAAGTATGGGTAACTTATTAGAAGCGCATAACGTTTCTAAAAAATTTGGAGATTATACAGCTTTAAACAATGTGTCTATTGCCGTGCCACAAGGAAGTATCTTCGGGCTTTTAGGGCCAAATGGGGCGGGAAAAACAACACTTATTCGGGTTATTAATCAAATAACCATGCCAGATTCAGGACATGTTATTTTAGATAATGAACCATTACAAAATCATCATGTTAGAGACATTGGTTACCTGCCTGAAGAACGTGGCCTGTACAAATCTATGAAGGTTGGTGAACAAGCTTTGTATCTTGCACAACTTAAGGGCTTAAGTAAAACAGAAGCAAAAAAACGCTTGCATTATTGGTTTGATAGGTTAGATATTGGCGATTGGTGGAATAAAAAAATACAGGAGCTTTCTAAAGGAATGGCTCAAAAAGTACAATTCATTGTTACGGTTCTACACGAACCAAAATTGTTGATCTTTGACGAACCCTTTTCCGGATTCGATCCAATTAATGCTATCTTAATTAAAGATGAAATTTTAAGACTTCGCGAAAATGGCGCCACGGTTATATTTTCAACACATCGAATGGAATCTGTAGAAGAATTGTGTGACCATATTGCTTTAATTCACGAATCCAATAAAATTTTAGATGGTAAATTACATGATATTAAAAGGCAGTTTAAAACCAATACATTCGAAATTGGTATACGTGCTACGCATGAAGCCGCATTAGACAAGGAACTTAACGAAAAATTTACCGTAACACCAACCAGTTTTAAAACACTAGGGAATGAGTTAAAACGTAATATCAAGCTGTCCGAACAGCAATCGCCTAACGATTTGTTGAGTTTTTTAACAAGTAGAGGAGAAGTTTCGCATTTTGTAGAATTAATACCTAGTGCCAATGATATTTTTATTCAAGCCGTAAAGAATAGTTAATTATGAACCATTTACCACTCATTATAAAACGCGAGTACTTTACCAAAGTGAAGAATAAATCTTTTATAATCATGACATTTTTAAGTCCAATGATTATGATTGGCTTGGTAGCCGTTGTAGCTTATTTAACACAACTAAATAACAATTCTGAACGCAGCATTTCCATTTTAGATGAATCTGGTCAAATGGCGTCCGTTTTTGAGAGCACCAAAAACACCAAGTATGTTATATTCAATCAATTGTCTCTAGATGAGGCTATAACACTTACGCAAGTTCAAGAAAACTATGGCTTACTGTATATTGGTAAATTTGATAACCTAAACTCATCTCAGAATGTTATAAAATTCTATTCAGAAGAATCCCCTTCCATATCCGTAATTAGAGGTTTGGAAAGCAAATTAGAAAAACAATTAACCGATTTAAAGCTAGAAAGTCAAGGGGTTGACATTGAGAAAATAAAGACTTCAAAAATTGATGTAGCCATTACTCAAGAAAGTTTCACAGGCGAAAAAACATCAAAAGTGGACAGTATTGTAAAGTTAATATTTGGCGGCGCAGCTGGCTATTTGCTGTTTATGTTTATCATTATTTATGGTAATATGATTATGCGAAGCGTGATTGAAGAAAAAACAAGTCGGATTATAGAAATTATTATATCATCTGTGAAGCCCATGCAGTTAATGCTTGGAAAAATTATTGGAACGTCACTAGCTGGCGTGACACAATTTGTTATCTGGCTTATTTTAGGCGGAATATTAATAACCATTATTTCGGCAATTTTTGGAATCGATTTAATGCAAGCAGCGCCTTCAGGGCAATTATTAAGCCAAGCAGGAAACGAGACAGCCATGCCAGATTTAGTCCAAAGCGGATTTCAAGCCTTTTATAATTTACCGTTAACCAATTTAGTCCTTGCGTTTTTAATGTTTTTTATTGGAGGCTATTTACTTTATAGCTCTCTATATGCTGCAATTGGTGCAGCTGTAGATAATGAAACAGATACGCAACAATTTCTGTTTCCTATTTTAATGCCTTTAATTTTAGCGGTGTATATTGGTTTTTTTACCGTAATTGAGGATCCACATGGAACCATATCAACTATATTTTCGTTTATACCATTAACATCACCGGTTGTTATGCTTATGCGGATTCCGTTTGGCGTTCCAATTTGGCAACAAATTTTGTCACTCCTTATTTTAATAGGTACTTTTATGTTTACCGTTTGGTTTGCTGCCAAAATTTACCGTGTCGGCATATTAATGTATGGCAAAAAGCCGAGTTATAAGGAAATTTTAAAATGGATGAAATATTAAATTAAACCATGCAAAATAGATTAGACGATATTGAAGATGCTGTAACCGAGAGTGGTGCTTGGGAATCCTTTGTCGAGTTTTTAAATTTAGGATTTCAATTCGGATCAGAAGATAGCCCCATTAATATAACGGTTGGACTGCTGGTATTAATAACTATTATTTACCTCGTTACAACTATTGTTTTAAATTTCCTTCGCAGATTGTATGAGAAACGATTGCCAAATGAAGATAAGGCTAAATTCAATACAGTCTTTTCGTTTGCCAGATGGTTAATTTATTTGGTTGTTATTCTAGTTGTTTTTGATTCAGTAGGTGTTAATGTTACCGCTATTTTTGCAGCATCAGCCGCACTATTAATCGGTATTGGTTTGGCACTACAAACTTTATTTCAAGATATTATTTCAGGTGTATTTATTCTTGTGGACCAAAGTTTACATGTTGGTGATATTATTGAAATTGAAGGCAAAGTTGGGCGTGTGGAAGAAATAAAGCTACGTACCACACGCGCCGTTACCATTGACAATAGGGTTTTGGTAATTCCAAATCATTTATACTTAACAAATAGCTTATATAACTGGACTCAAAATGACATTTCCACACGCGAAAATATAACAGTCGGTGTGGCTTATGGTAGTGATACGCAGTTGGTAAAACGCCTGTTGCTGGAAGCTGCTAATTCGCATCCCGAGGTTTTAGATAACAAATCAACTGTTGTGTTATTTACGGATTTTGGTGATAGCTCCTTGAATTTTAAAGTTATTTTTACGGTTAGAGATAGTTTTAAATCCCAATTTCCTAAAAGTGATATTCGATTTGAAATAGATAGATTATTTAGAGAAAACAATGTTTCCATTCCATTTCCACAAAGAGATATTCATATTATTGAAAAAAAAGAGTAAATAGTTATGCCAAAAATATTAGTAATTGAAGATGAAGCAGCCATTAGGCGTGTACTTGTAAAAATCCTTTCAGAAGAAAATGATACCTATCAAGTAGATGAAGCTGAAGACGGTTTAGAAGGTTTAGAGAAAATTAAAAATGAAGATTATGATCTCGTTTTTTGTGATATCAAAATGCCAAAAATGGATGGTGTTGATGTTTTGATAGCGGCAAAAAAAATAAAACCCGAAATCCCTATTGTCATGATTTCAGGTCATGGCGATTTGGACACAGCTGTAAACACCATGCGTTTAGGTGCTTTTGACTATATATCCAAGCCACCAGATTTAAACCGTTTACTAAATACAGTTAGAATTGCTTTGGATACCAAAGTATTGGTTGTTGAAAATAAAATGCTGAAAAAGAAAGTCAGTAAGAATTATCAAATGATTGGTGAAAGTGCCGCTATTACGCATATTAAGGATATGATTGAAAAGGTGGCGCAAACAGATGCACGCGTTTTAATTACTGGACCAAACGGAACAGGGAAAGAATTGGTAGCACACTGGTTGCATCAAAAAAGCGACCGTTCTAAAGGGAATTTGGTTGAAGTAAATTGTGCCGCTATTCCAGCAGAATTAATAGAAAGTGAATTGTTTGGTCATGTAAAAGGAGCTTTTACGAGTGCTGTTAAAGATCGCGCCGGGAAATTTGAGACTGCCAATGGAGGAACTATATTTCTAGATGAAATTGGTGATATGAGTCTTTCTGCTCAAGCTAAAGTGCTCCGCGCACTTCAAGAAAATAAAATTCAACGCGTTGGTAACGATAAGGATATTAAAGTCGATGTTCGTGTTATAGCCGCCACCAATAAGGATTTAAAAAAAGAAATAGCCGAAGGGCGTTTTCGTGAAGATTTGTATCACAGATTAGCTGTTATTCTTATTCAAGTACCATCATTAAACGACAGACGTGAAGATATTCCATTGCTAATTGATTATTTTTCTGAAAAAATATCCAATGAGCATGGAACGGTTCAAAAATCTTTTTCTAGCAAAGCTATAAAGCAACTTCAGGAATATGATTGGACCGGAAACATTCGGGAACTCCGCAACGTCGTAGAGCGCTTAATTATACTTGGTGAAAAAGAAATTAGCGAAGAAGATGTAAACATGTTCGCTTCCAAATAACCTTAAAATGCCTGAATGTGTTCAGGCATTTTTTTTTGAAATAAAACCAAAATACAATCCCGTTATTACATCGTTTTATAATTATGTATATTTATAAATCAATTCTAATTCGAATACTATTCTATGAAATCAATTAAACCGGAAGATTTTAAAGTTCCTGCATCGGTAGTAATAAAAGACCTTCAAACAACATTTAACTTAAAGGAAGACAAAGACAAAATTGAAGACGAATTACAGGATGTTTGTAAAAAACTGGCCAAAATACAAAACGCCATGTATGCACATGGAAAATATGCTGTGCTTATTTGTATACAAGGTATGGATACAGCAGGAAAAGATAGTCTGATTCGTGAAGTCTTTAAAGAACTTAACGCTAGAGGGGTTGTTGTGCATAGTTTTAAAACACCAACGGAATTAGAGCTAAAACACGATTATTTATGGCGTCATTATATCTCATTACCAGCACGTGGTAAGTTTGGTGTTTTTAATAGAACACATTATGAAAACGTATTGGTAACTCGTGTGCATCCAGAATATATTTTAAATGAACACTTGCCTAATGTTTTATCATTAAACGATGTTAATGATGCATTTTGGGATAAACGCTTCGAACAAATCAATAATTTTGAAAAGACGATTTCAGAAAATGGAACGATTATTTTTAAATTTTTCTTGAATATTTCAAAAGAAGAACAAAAAGATAGGTTGTTACGCCGATTAGATAAACCAAACAAAAATTGGAAATTTTCGCCTGGTGATTTGGAAGAACGTAAACTGTGGAATCATTATCAAGACTGTTATCAGGATGCTATTTCTAGGACAGCAAAACCGCATGCGCCTTGGTATGTTATCCCTTCAGATGATAAGCCTACAGCTCGTTACATCGTCGCTAAAATTCTATTAGATACACTTAAAAAATATGATGATATCCGAGAGCCTGAATTGGATGATGATATTAAAGCCAATATAGACGACTACCGGAAGCAATTGGAAAATGAGTAATTTTAAGATTCCTTTTGGAAGTAAACCTTTAAATAAAAACTATTTTAGTTTTTTTAATGACATATATGCTAATTATGAAACATGTTTTGCCCATTTTATTTTTTCTATTAACTATTAATATAACGGCTCAAACAGATGCCGAAACGCTAAAAACCATTTACTCTACTTCCTTAACAAACGGAAAAAGTTATGAGTGGCTTGATTATTTGTCCAACCAAATTGGTGGAAGGCTATCAGGTTCTTTGAATGCCGAAAAAGCAGTCGCTTATACCAAAGAAGAGCTAGAAAAACTAGGTTTAGATAAAGTTTGGTTACAACCTGTAATGGTACCAAAATGGGTAAGAGGAACAAAAGAATATGCCTTTATAGAGTCTTCTTCTGGAATTACGACTACGGTAAATATTTGTGCGTTGGGTGGTTCTATTGCCACACCAATTGGAGGTGTTAAAGCCGCGGTTGTAGAAGTACAAGGTATTGTTGAATTAATAGCTTTAGGAAAAGACAAGGTGTCAGGAAAAATTGTGTTTTTTAATAGGCCTATGCAAGCTGATGTTATACAAACCTTTGAAGCCTATGGCGGTTGTGTAGATCAGCGCTATGCAGGGGCCATGGAAGCCGGAAAATTGGGAGCAGTTGGTGTTATTGTGCGGTCCATGAATTTACGTCTAGACGATTTACCGCATACAGGGAGCATGACCTATGGTAATTTACCAAATTCACAACGTATTCCATCTGCAGCTATTAGCACCAATGATGCTGAAAAATTGAGTAGCATGTTAGCGCTAGATAAAAATATTAAATTGTTTTTTAATCAAACTTGTCAGCAACTACAAGACGTTCAGTCGCATAACGTAATTGGTGAAATTACAGGAAGTGAATTTCCAAATGAATATATTATTGTTGGAGGCCATTTAGACTCTTGGGATTTAGGCGATGGTTCTCATGATGATGGTGCCGGTTGTGTGCAATCCATGGATGTGTTACGGTTATTAAAGGAAAGTGGTATTAAACCAAAACGCACCATTCGCGTGGTGTTGTTTATGAACGAAGAAAACGGTTTACGTGGTGCTACGAAATATGCCGAAATGGCAAAACAGAAAGGTGAAAACCATATTTTTTCATTAGAAAGTGATGCAGGTGGATTTACACCCCGTGGTTTTCAATTTGATTGTAACGATGTTATTTTTGCTAAAATAGAAAGTTGGAAGACCTTATTTAAACCCTATTTAATTCATTATTTTGAAAGGGGTGGAAGTGGAGCAGATGTAGCGCCTTTAAAAACAGATTCTAATGTTGTTGCAGGATTACGTCCAGATTCGCAACGCTATTTTGATCATCATCACGCAGCCAATGATGTTTTTGAACATGTAAATAAGCGTGAACTGGAATTAGGAGCAGCAACCATGACAAGCTTAGTATATTTAATTGATAAATATGGTATTTCGCCCATTTCTAATACGAATGAACTGAAAAATTAAGTTATGAAATCTATAATATTTTGGTCAATTATTTTTTTTAATGTTTCTATGAGTTCACAAGAGAAACTACCTTATTACGAAATCCCTAAAGCTTCAGAAACCTTTACGGCAGGAACCGTTGCCGCAAGAGCTATTGATGGATTAGGATTTCGGTTTTATTGGGCAACGGAAGGCTTGCGTGCAGATGATTTGAATTTTCGCCCAAATGATGATGCACGTTCAACTTTGGAAACCATTGATCATATCTATGACTTATCAAGAATGATTGCCAATTGCGCCTTAAAAAAAGATAATGCTAAAAAAGATACAGATAAACCTGAAGATTTTGAAGGCTTGCGAAAAGCCACACTTTTAAATTTACAATTAGCGTCAAATATTTTTAAAGAAACTAAAGATATTAGTGAGTTTAAACTAATTTTTGAAAAATATGAAGTCGAATTTTGGACACTCATTCATGGTCCAATTGAAGATGCCGTTTGGCATTGCGGACAAATTGCATTATTAAGAAGATCATCTGGAAACCCCTTTAATTCTAAAGTGAGTGTTTTTAGTGGAAGATTACAAGACTAATGGAAAAAGCACATTTACATCAAATTCATCCCGTTTTACCAGTTCAAAATCTTTTGGCTGCTTTATTTTTTTATGTACATAAACTCGGTTTTGAAATTGCCTTTGCTGACGATCCTAAAGTGCCTACTTATGCCGGATTACGACGCGGCGATATAGAAATTCACTTGCGCTTTCAGAACACAGGAAAATCTTTAAAAACGGCTGTTAAACCTAATTTGCGTATAGTAACGCAAAACATAGAAAGCTTATATATAGAGTTTGAAGCTAAAGAAATTTTAAAAGGTCAAATTCAAATAGTTAATACCGATTGGGGAACTAAAGAATTTACCATTTATGATTTAGATAAAAATGCATTGACATTTTATAGTAATTTGTAACTGTAACTATCTTATGGGGTCATATTTCTTAAATACCTAAAAGCGTCTGCTATTTCATATTTATACATAGATATCGCGCTTTAACAAGCATAAATAAACCATAGCAGGACATTCCAACGGCAATAAGAGCCAAAACAAAGGCGCCAAAATTCTGATCTATAAACTGGAAGGCATCGGTTAATTTGCTCATTTTTTCATTTCTAAACGTTAAGCCTGTTCGTATCGTTAAAAAGGACATGATGCCAAATATAATACCTCTTGCCGAATGACCTATAACTCCTAAATTGAGAAGTAATTTTTGCACTTTAGGTTTCATTTTTGAGGATTGGACATTTTTCTTGAATTGATTGGACAGTATAAAGTAAATTTCAAATAAGGCTTTCCCTCCAAAAATTAATCCAATAATAACAGCACTTATATGGCCAAATGATGAATTTAAAAGTTTAACAACGGAATCTTGCTGCGTATCATAACTAGCGCCAATTAAAAGTTGAGTAGCTATAAAGCCAAGCGATCCATAAAACAATCCTCCCGTAAAAAATCCAGCTCTTACAAATAGAGCATTTAAGTCGGTTCCTAAATTTCGAGAATCGGCAAAAGTTTGATAAAAACGCCAAAACGTATAGCTAAATAAACCAATTGCCATAGCAGCCAATAGTATTTTTGCAATAGGTTGTCCCGAAAGGAATCCAATGGCACCTTTTGTTCCCACTTCACGTCCGCCCAAATTGAAAGCCTCTAAAGCTGTTAAAACACCAACAAGAATGTAAACAAATCCAATTGCACTTAAACCAATGCGCGCAATATTTTCTTTTTTGGTTGCCATAAATACGTGTACCTTACTGTTTATAGAAATGTAAAGTACATAAAATGAATTTAGAATAGCTACCGCAACCCTAATTAAATTGAACGTAAAATGCTAGCAATAATTTAAATTTACTGGACGCTTATAATTCTACTGGCATCGATACTATTATCGGATTTAAAACCGTGTGTTTATCCTTTAATGCTTTTAGTGAAGGATCATTTAAAATCGCCCCAAATTTCTCCATATCTGTAACTTCCATAATCAATATCACCGAATTTAGATTGTTAGAATCTTGAAATGTTTTAAGGCTCGATATGGCAGGTGCAAAAGCATCAAGTCTGTCTTGATGACCTTTAATCCACCTATCAAAATTGCCTACTTTGTGTCTGGTTACAATGGTTTGTTTCATGATCTTTATTTTATTTGTTCATATTTACTTTAAAAGGTTTCCGAGGTTATTGAAGGCGGGTTGGCTTACTTGGTTTTAGTTTTACGACATCTCCGCATCAGCCAATTTTTTGGTGTCTACATACTGTTGAAATACCGTAACCTTCCCGTCTTTAAATGTCCACAAATGTGCGGCTTGCGCATTATATTTTTTACCAGTTTTTTTATTTTTAGCATCATATCTTAACGTAGCTAATACTTGATTGTTACGCATGTCATGAAGCTTAATATCCGCTAGTTTGAAATACTCGTGATCAGCTCCAAGACGTGCAAATACCCCATTTAAAATCGCATTTGGACCTATGTATGGGTTTCCGTCCGCATATTTGTTTCCTTCAGCTTCGTTCCATTCTATTTTAGGATGCATGGAACCCAAAACCGTTGGCATATCACCTGAAGCAAATGCATTATACATAGTGTCAATGATTTGGGTGTTTTCATTTGTTTTCATAATTATTGATTTTAGTTTTTAATTTTGATTTCCATTAGTATCGCTTTCAATTTTTTCACTATTCACTATTCACTATTCACTATTCACTATTCACTATTCACTATTCACTATTCACTATTCACCATTCACTATTGTGCCTTGTGAACTTCCAATTCTATCTCAATCATAAATTCTGGAATTGCCAACTCTTTAACACCAAGCCACGAACCCGTAGGAAATTGCTTTTTATAGATTTCTGTTCTGTAACCTGCAAATTCTAAAAACTTGGCCATATCAGTTGTGAATACGTTTTCCACGACTACATCATCAAATGTGCAGCCATAGTGTTTTAATATTTTATCCAGATCTGCATAACAGTTTTTCATTTGTTGTTCTAAATCGCCAATAGCAGTAGGATTTCCTTCGTCATCCATACTAACAGCACCAGAGATTTTAATAGAATTTCCAATTTTTACAGCATGCGTGTAACCATAAGCCTTTTCTACTTCTGGACGCAGTAGAAAATAGTCTGGTGTTTCATTTGCAACAACGGTTTCAGTGGATACTGGTTTTTCTACGGTTGTTTCCGTTTTGGTTTTCTCGTTACAGCTTGATATTGACATAGCAGTCACTAAAGCAATTGCCAATAGTGTAAATTTTGTTGTTCTCATATTTATTCGATTTAATGATTATGTGAATTTTATAGTTTATAAGCAATTGCAGCACTGCATGGTCCTGCCAAAGGCATTAATTCTGTGGTGGAGAAACCTGCTTTTTTTGCCCATTTGCACACCTGTCATACCATCGACGAATTTTTTGAACATTTCAGGATCTTTACTTATAAAATCGAAAATGTTCTCGCCGTTATCTTTTATTTCATGTTGAATCAATCCGGTTTTTAATCCATTATCAAGTTTTGCCAAACATTCCAGGCCTGATCATTTTGCATTTCAAGAATGCCTCCAATGTAGGATGGTTTGGCTTTGTCTAAAAAAATAGCTGTATCCACGGTATTAGAATAGATTACAGTTGCTAAGAGACCTTCACGTTATAAAAAGCTCAAACCAGTTAGGTAATCTAAAAAATCATACAGGTTTCTGTCGCTGTATTTTAATCCTAAAATATTCTTGATGGCTTTTGCAGACATAGATCCGTGTGTCGCTAATTTTGTGAATAATTGAAAATTTACGGCAGTCAATAAAACTTTTCTTGCCCAAAATCCTGTTCCCATTTGTAGGATTGCTGCTGGTGTTGGTTGTATTGTTGTGGTTTCCATTATTTTTAATTATTTAGTATTTAAAATTTTAATTCTGCTTTTGTTCAATTGGTTAATGCATTTTTAACAACTGTTTATTAAGAATTAAATCCTTGTAAAGTATCCTTTACAGATTGAAATGGCAGTCCCAGATCATGTTCAGCTTGTTGGTTTTGATAAATTATTTTTGGTAGGTTTTCAGGTGCTTGATTGTTTAGCATCAAGTTGATATCTGAAACAGGATAGGTTCCACTACTCAATAAATAGTTTTTGCCATGTAACCCAGAAATTGTGGCTGCTTTATACGCGGCAATTGCTACATCTGTTACATTAACAACTGCCATTTCCGCATTGGTATCATAGAGCATTTGGATAAACGGATTAGGAGCTAAATTATTTTTTATTAAATACTGTAAACCTGTTGAGGTGGAATCTTCTCGTTGTGACATGGATTTTCCAAAAACGGCAACTGGAGACAGACTTGTAATTTCTGCGTTGGCATTTGGATGGGTTTGTAAAAAGTTATTTACTGTTTGGTTAGCCAGAAATTTTGCCTGTGCGTAGGGATGACTTTCTTCACTAAAAAAAGGGGTGTCTTTTTCATTAAAAGTATCGGTTTCAAGCATATTGTCAGGCGGTAAAGGAAAGTTGGTGTTGTATGCCGCCACTGAAGCAATGATGACAACTTTTTTTACAGTAATAACCGTATTAATTACTTCCAGAACATTTTCGGTGCCTATAATGGTTGGGTCAAATAATTCGGTTTTGGCATCCTGAAAATCCAATTGAAAGGGCGTGCCGCCATGAATGATAATATCACAGTTTGAAACAAACTGTTTTAATTGATTTTTATCTCTTACGTCTAATTCGCTTATATGTAAGTTTTCAGCATTTTTTAAATTCATTAAATGCTGATATTTACCTTCATTGGAAATATCTGTTGTAGACGCCTTTACCTCAAAACCATTTTCTAAAAATGTTTTGGTAATATGACTTCCTATAAATCCTGAACCACCGATGATGCCTACTTTTTTCATGCCCTATTGTTTTGCAATTTGTCTATTTTGTCATTTAAAAAACGTGCCGTAATATGTACTGGGATTATATATTCCTTATCATTTTCTTTTAAACGCGCTCTCCAATCTCCCCAAAAATTCACCCAAGTTTCGCCTTCATCGGTAATTACCATTTCATATTCAACATCTTCAGGGTTGTATTTCCAGGAATGAAACATGATCGCATCTTTTTTATTCTGTGCAATTTCTTGATCTAAAGTTTTAGCAAATTCTTGAGTTGTATTACTCATAATTTTAGCTGTATCTGCATAATGTGATTTGTATGTTGCCCAATCTTGCTTTTGATATGCATCTATTACTTGTTTGAATGTGTCTATTTCTGGAGATTGCATGGTATATCGCTTTTCTGTTTTCTCGCATGCTGTACAAAGAATTATTGTAAATCCTAATAAGAATAATTTTTTCATAATATTTAATTTCAAAAAGAAACCTACTGGAAACAATCCAGCAGGTTTCGGTTTGGTTGTTATTTTTTAGCTGTATAGCTTAAATCTGGTCTCATACGTCCTGATTTTACTTCATATTTTTCTAGAAGCACATACATTTCAGCAAATAGCTTTGTGCCTTCATTTCCTAAAAGAGAATTGTTTTCGGTAGATGTTTTAGAATAGGTCTGCTCGTCTTTAGCGGAAATACTAGCTATGTAAAATGTTCCCATGGTGCCAAATCCACTTCTATAAATTCTGTAGTACTCTTTAGAACTCTTTTTTTCATAGAGTGCTTTTATTTCTTTAATTTTTTCATACAGCGCTTGCTCGTTTGCAGGGGTTACATGAAAATAATGCCATTTCCGGTAGTTTTGTTCAGGCGTATTGGTAGTTAAACCATTTGGCATATAGGATAAATCCTTCATTAAATAAAGAATATAATCGCCATGATTATCATAGCAAGTATCGAAGTTTTCAAAAACGGCTTGGAAATTTTTTTCTCCCATTTTTTCCATTAAAGGAGCCAATGGATTCTTGTCTAAATCTGCCATGTCGTCTATTGGCATGATATTTAAATACATGCCATCATCTGTGCGCGCCGTAGCCCAATCTGCATTTTTTAAATCATGCTTTTTGCAAGCGGCTATAAAATCTTTAGTTATTTGCTCATAATTTGTCTGTTTGCTGGGTTTTACTTGATCAGCATGAATCCAATACGCTTGGTTTTGAGCAGTTAAGACTACTGGAGTTAGCAGGCATATTATGGTTAGCAACGTAATTGTTTTAATAGTTTTCATAATTACTGGTTTTAATTGGTTGATTATTATTTCAGACTTAATTCGCTTTCAAGTATAAAGGTGTAACTCCATATATCTTCTACGGATTCTCTAAATTTCTTGCGAGTTTCTTTAGTTTTCTTTTCGCCATGTACGCTTTCAAAAACCTTCCAGACATTGTCCGTTTCAACGTCCATTGCCGCAAAGTCTTGAAATGGTGTCGTCACAAAATAATCGCTTGTTTCACCTCCCATTACTCGGTACCAATAGCCTCTTTTATCGCCTTCTTTAGATGCTATGGCTTTTGTAACTTCTGAAATTATTTCATTGAAAGTAAAATCATCATGTACAATAAAGTTTGTTACCCAAATAATAGTAGCATCACCAAAAGGTGCATTGCGGCTAATACCTGGTATGAATCTGGTAGTGTTAAAATCTGTACTTTCTATAAAAGGTGTGATAGATTCTAGTGCAATGGCGCTACAGGATTTTGATGCTGGATCTTCCTTACTCATTTCTGCCCAAGTTGCCATATTACCAGCAACCACATATACATTGCCTTTGCCTTGTAAACGATGCCATACATTCCATTTGTTGGTGCCGTTATTGTCTTGGTAACATTTTTTCCACTTTTTGACACCGTCTGTAAAGTTGTGGTCTTGTCCAAACTTAACCGTAAATTCGGTTATGTTCATGATAAAACTCTCTTGCTCTTGTGCATTTGTCGTACAAGGGGTTAGTAGAAGCAAAGCGGCCAATACCATAATTGTTTTAATAGTTTTCATGATTACTGTTTTTAAAAGATTAATTAATAGCGTAACACATTTCGTGTTGCTCTAAATAACTGATAATCAATGAAAATGGCAAGTGTCTTAGGATGAAGATATCCTATGTCTGTCCGAAAGTAGTATTTTATTTATCCGGACTTTAAATAGTATGTAACCTATTTAGAAGTTCTTCTTTTAAGCTCTTGCTCAATGGAATAGCTTTTTTGGAAATAACAACGTGTCTGGTTGCTATTTCATCAATATGGGAGATATTTACAATAAAGGATCTGTGAATTCGTAAGAAGAGGTTGGTGGGTAGTTTTTCGTCCAAATCTTTTAAAGTCATAACCAAGAGATATTCTTTTGTTTTGGAATAGATGCGGCAATAATTACGTTCTGCCTCAATATATAATATATTACAAATAGCGACTTTCACCATTTTATCATGGTGTCTTACAAAGATGCAGTCGCTTAATACAAAAGGAGCTAGGTCATTTATAGGGTCACTTTTTACTGCTAAATCATCCTTTTGTATGTTGTGTAAGGTGAGCTCAATGGCATGTTGTAAATCTAATTTTTTAAATGGTTTAGAAATAAAGGCATGCGGATTGGTAGTTTTAGCTTTTTCAAAATGTGCATCGTCTGTATTGGCAGTCAAATAAATAATGGGGATGTTGTAATCTTGTTGCATGATTTGCGCCATTTCAATGCCATCAATGGTACCTTTTAACTGAATGTCTAATAATAATATATCCGGATTATTTTTTTTTATGTGAATAAGCGCTTCTTCGCCTCGCGGTATAATTCCTGTGACTTCATAACCTAAATTGGTAAGTTGTAATGAAATATTTGCAGCAATAATCATTTCATCTTCAACAATTAGTATTTTTATGGGTTGTTCCATTAAGCTGCTTTTTGGTGTTTAAATTGAAATGAAACCGATGTACCGTCTTCACCATCTTCCTGCATGGTTCCGTTTAGTTGATGGGTTAACAGCTGAATCAATTGCGATCCAAAACCGGTGCCTTTTGGTGCAAGGCCTAATACTTTTCCAATGCCATTATCGGTGACTTTTAAATGCAGTATATCATTTGTTTTTTGTTCCAACTGAATGGATATTTTTCCAGTTTCGGTATTCGGAAACGCATATTTTATAGCATTGGTTAATAGCTCATTCACAATTAATCCAATAGGAACGGCTGTGTCCACATCCAATTCCATTTGCTCCATGGCACATTCTATTTTAACTTTATTTTCGGCGTTGAATGAATCTAAAATACCTTCGCTTAAATTCAAGAAATAGTCTTTCATTTCAATAGAACCTAAATTGGTGCCTTGATAGAGTTTCTGATGAATAATTCCCATGGATTGCACCCGATTTTGACTGGCAATCATAGCGTCTTTTGTGGCAGAATCTTCCATTTGAGCCGATTGTAAAGCAATCAGGCTTTTTACCATTTCTAGGTTGTTTTTTACCCGATGATGAATTTCCTTTAAAAGTAATTCATTCTGTTTGTTTTTGGTATCCAATTCGGCATTTAAGACCTGTAAAGCTTGCCGTTTTTTCCGGATATTTTTAAAACTTAAAATCATACCCAATAAACTGAATATTAGAATGGCTCCAATAGTTATATAAAGAATTTGTGTTCGTTCTTGTTGCGCAATTTGCATGTTTTGGGCATTAATGGTTTGGTCTTTTTTCTCCGTTTCAAATCGGGTCATTAATTCAGACATGGTTTTATCACTCGCCATCTTGGCGGTACTATCACGCATAACGAGTGCCTTTTTTTGGAATTCTAATGCCAGCGGATAATTTTTCAACTTTTCATAAATGGAACTTAAATGGTGATAGCCTTCTGTTAGGTTGGATGCATCGCCTTCAGATTCTTGGGTGGCTACTGTTTGTAATTGATATTTTAAAGCATCCTCATAATGGCCTAATAGTAAATTTATCTCGCCAAGATTTGCTCTTATCACATAAATAGCATTTCCGTAATTAACGGATTCTGCTTTGGTTAATGCCTGCTCATAAGCTGTTTTTGCTTCGGTATAATTTCCCATACGTTTTAAGGCATTGGCACGATTGTTTGAGAAGTTTAAAACGTCATAAATTGAAAAATCGAGGGATTTGGCCAAAGTAAGCGCTTCATTATAAAAGTCAAATGAAGCTTCGCTATTTCCCATAGCTATTTGGGTATCTCCAGCTGCCGTGTAGGCATATGCCAGTTCCACTTCCAAATTGTTTTCTTTACACAAGGCAATTGTTTTTAGTGCGTACTCGTAAGCTTCTTCATGTCTGCCCTGTTTGGTTAAATCTTCTGAAATCCGGTTATAAGCACCAGCAATGCCCAATTTATCATCTATAGACTCCATGAGCTTTAAAGCTTCCAGATCAACCTTTAAAGCATCTTCAATATTGCCTTGTCGCTTATGAACCCAACCCATTTTAAAATAGGTAGTAGCTTGGCCTTTTTTATCATCAATATCGGTATAACCTTTTAAAGCTTTATCAAAATTAATGGATGCGGAATCTAACTCTAATAGATTTGCATGCATGCGACCTTGCATTTCATAAAATTTTGGCTGCCAATTTTTATTATTAAATTCTTCTGATAATTGAACACCTTTTCTAGCATAAGTTTTAGCAAGGTTTAAATCTGATTGGAAAGCAATAGCAACAATATTGTTGAGTATTTCTAACTTTTTTTCTTGATTTTTTTCAAGACTAAGTACCGCAGTTAGACTATCTATAGTTTTATTCGAATTGTTTTGGGCAGAAATATTTTGTCCGTAGCAAAGCATAACTACTAGAAAGAGTGTAGTAATGAATGGTGGTTTTTGAATCATTAGTCTTTTTTTATGCTATTATTAAAGACTTGAAGGTTTATAAATGTAGTAAAAAATAAGTTTACTCGGATATTAATGCTTTTCTATTCCTAAAAAAAAAGAAATTTACCTATGTTTTTGGTAGATGAGCTATAAATTTCTTTTTCGTTCCTATTATAAAACGTGTTTTTGTACATTTAACCCGCTATTAATTAATAAATTATAAAATGAAAAAAACATTACTTTTATTATCAACAATCGTAACTTCTATTGGTTTCGCACAATCACCAATTAATGATTTCTTTAGTATTCCGATGTCTTCGTATGCTATTGTGGAATCAACTCCTGCTTTAGATCAAAGTGCTTCCGGTGCTGGATTAACGTGGAATTTTACAAATTTAACTGCGGTAGGCACCAATACAGACACCTATGCTGCACCGGATGCTGGACAATTATCATTATTTCCAGGAACAACAGAGGTTTTAACCATTACTACATTAGGTTCTCTAGAGGTAAACAATATTTTAGCTAAAGAAGAAATGTCAGGAGTCTTTTCCTTTACAGGTGTTACAGCAGCCGGAATAGAATTAAATTATAATTTAAACAATGCGCTGTTAGGTACATTCCCTTTGGCTTATACGGACACCACTTCAGATCCTGTAGCTGGTAGCTTTTCAAGTGATGCTGCCTCAGGAGATTTCACAGGAACTATTACCACTTCGGTTGATGCGTACGGAACCTTAAATATGAATGATGTGGGAGAAGGTGCTTATAGTGGTAACGTTACTAGACTTAAAGTTGTTCAGGATTTAACGTTAACCGTTGTTATTTTTAATGGATCTGTTACTCAAACCTCTTATTACTATTATGATAATAGTAATGGAAATCTTGTTTTTAGATCTAACACAGCAGAAATAGTGTTTGCCTTTGCAGGTATTAATGAAACAATTACCCTTATGGAGAGCTTCTTAACAAACCCTTTAACTACTCCAAGTAATAATTGGGTTGAAAAGGAGTTTCAAGTAATTCCAAACCCGGTGAATGATGTTTTAAACATTTCTTATAATGCACCAAATACCATTCAATCTATTCGTGTTTCGGATCTAAATGGACGCCTTGTTTTAAGTGCTGTTGGATCTTCAAAAACAACGGATGTTTCTAGTTTACAAAGTGGACTTTATATTGTAGCTGTTCAAACCGAAGGTGGACTTATGTTGAAGAAGTTCCTTAAGAAATAAATTTTTAATCAATCTGAAAACAACTTTTAAAAATTATTGGTTAAAAGCGTTAGGTTGATTACTTTTGTGCAACTAAAAATTTAATGATTTTCTCTTGGTGAGAAAACTACAAACGAATTTATAAGATGAATTTACACGAATATCAAGGAAAAGAAATGTTAAGTAGTTTTGGTGTACGTATCCAGCGTGGTATAGTTGCTCAAAATGCTGAAGAAGCAGTTGCAGCTGCCAAAAAACTAACAGAAGATACTGGTACTGGCTGGCACGTAATTAAAGCCCAAGTTCATGCTGGTGGACGTGGTAAAGGTGGAGGTGTTAAACTTGCAAAAAACCTTGATGAGGTTAAACAAATTGCAGGTGAAATCATCGGTATGGATTTAGTAACGCCGCAAACTTCAGCTGAAGGAAAGCGCGTTCATCAAGTATTAGTAGCAGAAGATGTTTATTATCCTGGTGATAATGAACCTGAAGAATATTATATGTCTGTTTTATTAAATCGTGCTACAGGTCGTAATATGATTATGTATTCTACGGAAGGTGGAATGGATATTGAAACAGTTGCTGAAGAAACGCCACATTTAATTTTTACAGAAGAGATTGATCCTTCTGTTGGAATTATGCCTTTTCAAGCACGTAAAATTGCTTTCAATTTAGGTCTGTCTGGTTTGGCATTTAAAGAAATGACTAAATTTGTTACAGCTTTATATACAGCTTATGATAAGTCTGATTCTTCATTGTTTGAAATTAACCCAGTGTTAAAAACAAGTGATGACAAAATTATGGCTGTTGATGCAAAAGTAACCATGGATGAAAATGCATTATACCGCCATAAAGATTATGCTGCTTTACGTGATTTACGTGAAGAAAATGCTATTGAAGTAGAAGCTAAAGAAGCTGGACTAAACTATGTAGATCTTGACGGAAACGTTGGATGTATGGTAAATGGTGCAGGTCTTGCTATGGCAACTATGGATTTAATTAAGCAAGCAGGTGGTGAGCCGGCTAACTTTTTAGATGTTGGTGGTACAGCGGATGCAACCCGTGTAGAAATGGCTTTCGAGTTAATTTTAAGAGATCCAAACGTAAAAGCAATCTTGATTAACATCTTTGGTGGTATTGTACGTTGTGATCGTGTTGCTCAAGGTGTTATTGATGCCTACAAAAACATGGGTAATATTGAAGTGCCAATTATTGTGCGTCTTCAAGGTACCAATGCTGATATTGCAAAAGAGTTGATTGATAATTCAGGGTTAGCCGTTATGAGTGCTACAGAATTTCAAGAAGCTGCAGATAAAGTACACGAAGTGTTATCCAAATAATATAGATGATTTTCTAATCATAAAAAAAGCTCTCAAATAATTTTGAGAGCTTTTTTAGTTTATAGATGTAAACCACATTCGGTTTTCGGGTTGTTATTCCATCGGCCATTTCGGTCCTCGCCCGGAACTGTGCAATGTTTGCACCCAATAGAATTATAGCCTTTTGCTACTAACGGATGAAATGGTAGTTGGTTTTCTTTAATATAGGCATCTCGAGCTTCTTTGGATATGTCTAACAAAGGATAGAACTTTAAAATACTTCCACGTTGTTCAAAAATATCTAAACTCGCACGATGATCACTTTGCCATTCCATTAACCCAGAAACCCAAATATTAAAATGCTTTTTAATAGACTCTAATGGTTGTACCTTATTAATAGAACAACAAAAGTCAGGATTCTTTTTCCACGTTTCATCTTGCGTGGTAAAAGCATGTTCCTCCTTTAAAGCGCTAATAGATGTTACGTTTAGTTCATATAAATCTGTTAGTTTTTTCTTGTATTTTATGGTATCCTCAAAGTGATAACCTGTATCAATGAAAAACACATGTTGCTCTTTATTAACATCAGAAACTAATTTTAGAAGAAATGCAGACGTAGCCGCAAAAGAACTGGTTAGCATAATTTCTTCTACATTAAAGTCCGTGTATAAGGTTTCAATCCTTTGGCAAGGGGTTAAAAGCTTATATTTTTTATTGAGGCGTGCAATATCTTTCTCCGATAACTGTAAATTGGGAAGCGTAGTAGGTGGTTGAAACATGTAATTAAGATAAATTAGTCTTATATAGCAATATTAAGACGAACTTATCAGAGCACAAAGAAAAAACCTACTTTTTTTTCTATTTTTTTTATCGGATTTCTTTTTGGTGCTGTAGCTTTTACTTTTCCTTCCAATTTAGGTTTTTTATCAGGTTTTGGGCCACGTAAATGAATAACCAATCCATTTAGGAAATTTCGAAGAATTTGATCACCGCATTCCATATATTTTGGATGGTCTTCTTTTCTGAAAAATGCACCGAGTTCACTTTTAGTAATTCTAAAATCAACGAGTTCTAGAATCTTTACAATTTCGTCATCACGTAGTTGTAGGGCTACACGTAATTTTTTAAAAATATCATTATTTGTCATGTTGTCTTTTTGTGTACTCATATAAGTCTGTTTCTAGTGTCAATTTATAAAAAATCGACGAAATGCATTTTTTATATAATATTTTGATTTTCAGTTGATTAATTCATTAATTTTGAGTAAATGTAAGAAAATAACGATAAAATGCATCCAAATTTTCGACAAGTTACAATTTATCATGGATTATCAAATAATCATTGTGCGTATCTTTATACTGAAATAATTAATCCATTCCTCATGCTAATTAACAGGGTTGAAAAGCTAAGTCTCCTATCTGAAATGATTTCATTTGCTAAAAATGAAAGCGACCTAAAACCTATAGAATATAATTTTCTTTTGGCAATTGCTAGACAACTTGATATATCAAGAGAGGATTTTGATTATTTAATTGAAAATCCTATTAATTATATTCACTTAAAATCGCATAGCGAACGGATTGTTCAATTTCATCGGTTGGTGTTACTCATGAATATTGATGAAGAAAGTTCAACTAAAGATAAAATTAAGCTTCACAACTACGGTTTGCGCATGGGTTTGAGCCATGAATCTATTAATAAAGTACTATATCTTATGGAAAGTTTTCCCAATAAGGTAGTACCACCAGATGTGCTTATTGATATTTTTAAGGTGCAGTATAACTAAGGGTTTTGCACTTTAAAACCCAAAAAGTTAGCAAGGTGCGTGTTTTTATTCCTATCAAAAGCCTCTTATAACTTTTTGTTTTTAATAAAGTCTACAAACCTGTCAGTTCGAGTGTCCCGACGTCCGGAGGGGTGTATCGAAGACACCACAAACCACGTTATACCTTCAAATTCTCCAATTTATCCTGATAACTCTTTATCAAATCTCTAAATTGAGCCGCTTCCATAAAGTCTAATGCCTTGGCAGCTTGTTCCATCATTTTGCGGTTTTCACGAATTTTCTTTTCTAATTCTCCCTTGGTTAAATATTGGCTTTCAGGTTCTGCGGCTTTGGCGGCTTCCAATTCATAACTATAGGTGCTCACCGAGTTTTTAGTTAAGGCATTATCCAAACTTTTATTCAATGCTGTTGGTACTAATTTATGTTTGGTGTTGTAGGCTATTTGTTTTTCGCGTCTATATTCTGTTTCATCAATCGTTTTTTGCATGCTTTTGGTTATTCTATCGGCATACATTATGGCTTTTCCGTTGAGGTTTCGGGCTGCACGACCAACCGTTTGCGTTAATGAACGAGCCGAGCGTAAAAACCCTTCTTTATCGGCATCTAAAATGGCAACTAAAGATACTTCGGGTAAATCCAATCCTTCACGCAGTAAATTGACGCCAACCAAAACATCAAACAAGCCTTTTCGTAAATCTTGCATAATTTCCACACGTTCCAAGGTATCCACATCACTATGGATGTAGCGACACCGAATTTGAATCCGATCGAGATATTTGGTCAATTCTTCAGCCATTCGCTTAGTTAATGTGGTGACTAAAGTCCGTTCATCTTTTTCAACGCGCAACTGAATTTCTTCTATTAAATCATCAATCTGATTTAAACTTGGTCGTACTTCAATGACGGGATCTAATAAGCCTGTTGGCCGAATAATCTGCTCGACAAAAACACCATCAGATTTTTCCAATTCATAATCTGCAGGTGTGGCGCTCACATAAATAACCTGATTTTGAAGCGCCTCAAATTCTTCAAATTTCAATGGTCGGTTATCCATAGCAGCCGGTAAACGGAAGCCATATTCTACTAAATTTTCTTTTCTACTTCTATCGCCGCCATACATGGCATGGACTTGCGAAATGGTGACGTGGCTTTCATCCACGACCATTAAATAATCGTCTGGAAAATAATCCAATAAACAGAAGGGTCTTGTGCCTGGTTGTCTCCCATCTAAATACCGTGAATAATTTTCTATACCTGAGCAGTAACCCAATTCACGAATCATCTCCAAGTCGAATTCTGTGCGTTCCTTTAAACGTTTAGCTTCAAGATGTTTGCCAATTTCTTTAAAATAATCGTATTGTTTTACCAAATCGTCCTGAATGCTTTTTATGGCACCTTGCAACACATCTGGCGAGGTTACAAACATATTGGCCGGATAAATATTCAGGCGGTCGTATTTTTCTAAAACTTCATTGGTTTGAACGTTGAAGGCTTCAATCTCTTCAATTTCATCTCCAAAAAAGTGAATTCTAAAGGCATGATCGTCATAACTCGGAAACACATCAACTGTATCACCTTTTATTCTAAAATTACCATGATTAAATTCGCCTTCTGTTCTAGAATATAAACTTTGTACCAAACGATGTAACAATTTGGTACGAGAAATAACCTGATCACGTTCAATAGAAATGACATTCTTTTGAAATTCTACAGGATTTCCAATACCATATAAACAGGAAACGGACGCTATAACAATCACATCACGACGTCCTGAAAGTAGGGAAGAGGTGGTGCTTAAGCGCATTTTTTCAATTTCTTCGTTTATAGATAAATCCTTTTCTATATAAACACCTGAAACAGGGATGTAGGCTTCTGGTTGGTAATAATCATAGTAAGACACGAAATATTCTACAGCATTTTCAGGGAAAAATTGCTTGAATTCCGAGTACAATTGTGCAGCAAGCGTTTTGTTGTGGGCCAAAACCAAGGTTGGTTTTTGAACATCTTCAATAACATTGGCAACGGTAAATGTTTTTCCCGAACCTGTAACTCCTAAAAGGGTTTGGTGTTTTTCTTGTGAATCAATACCTGCAACCAACTTTTTAATGGCTTGAGGTTGATCACCTGTTGGTTTAAATTCGGATTTTATTTTGAATTTCATACGTTTCTTTATATTGATTTTCGAGGGTCATTCCGATATGTATCGGAAGTAGTCACAACTAATAACACTCTAAAAATTAATTTTAGTCATGCTCGTATCAAAGTACAAAAATACGTAAATTCTAGCGTTTAAGTGTAAAGTGACCGTTCAGTTGTTCGCCTGTTCGTAAGGTTATCACATACCAATAATCGTTGCTTTCCTTTGGGTAGCCTCTGTATAAACCATCCCAACTTTTAGATTGCAATGGAATCTGTTTTAAAAGTTTGCCATATCTGTCATAAACATAAATCTCTTTAATGGTGTTTTGCGTGTCCGTTATTTGCCAAACATCATTTTCGCCATCATTATTTGGTGTGAAAAATAATGGAATGTGAATAGATACTGCTGTTTCTATTTCAAATTGAATTGATTTTAGAACGCAGCCATTTATATCTTGAACGTATAATGTATGTGTTCCATTTGAAAGTCCTGAAAATAGAGGACTAGACTGGAAACTACCATTATCTATAGCGTATTCGTAAGAAATGCTGGTGTTGGTCATAACCACGTTTACCGTATTCTCATGTATTTGAAGGTTATTTTCTGTGAGTACGAAATCCATTGATGGAAAAATGGTAATTGTAAAACTACTTTCATTAGAACAAGTATTTGGCGCTGCACCAGATTCGTTATAGATAAATATAGTTTGTGTTGCGGAAATGGTTTCGCCTGCAAATAATGGCGTTCCTGTACCATTAGTTTCTGTGAAATAATTTCCGTTAACTAACGTTGGCAAGGTATAATCTGTACACACATCTTGATCAGCTAATGTGTCAACAAGAGGAGCTCCAGAAATGGTAACCGTAAAACTGCTTTCATTTGAGCAGGTGTTTGGAGCCGTACCAATTTCATTATAAACATATATAGTTTGCGTAGTTGAAATAGTTTCACCTGCATTTAGCATGGTTCCAGTTCCATTAGTTCCTGTGTAATAATTACCATTTGATAAGGTTGGTAAAATATATTCTGTACAATCTGTTTGGTTCGTTAGTAAATCAACAGGAGGTGTACCGACAATGGTTACTATAAAACTACTTTCATTCGTGCAAATATTGGGTGCTGTTCCAGATTCATTATAAATATAAATAGTCTGGGTTGTAGAAATAACTTGAGTAGAATTTAGCATGGTTCCTGTGCCATTTGTTCCTGTGAAATAATTGCCGTTCACTAAAGTTGGCAGTACGTAATCTGTACACACATTTTGATCTGCAATTGTATCCACCAATGGAGCACCAGAAATAGTAACGGTGAAACTGCTTTCATTAGAACAGGTGTTTGGAGCTGTGCCAATTTCATTATAAATATAAATGGTTTGCGTGGTTGAAATAGTTTCGCCTACATTTAGCATGGTTCCGGTGCCGTTAGTCCCTGTATAATAAGTGCCATGGGTTAAAGTTGGCAAGGTGTAACCTGAACAACCTGTATAATCTGAAATTGTGTCCACGGTTGGGGTTCCAGAAATGGTTATGGTAAAACTGCTCTCGTTAGAACAGGTGTTTGGAGCTGTACCAATTTCATTATATATAAATATGGTTTGCGTTGTTGAAATTGTTTCACCTGCATTTAGCATGATTCCGGTTCCGTTAGTCCCTGTATAATACATGCCATTGGTTAAAGTTGGCAACGTAAAATCCGTACAAACCGTTTGGTCAGACAAATTATCAACAGGAGGATTACTTGTTATGGTTACCGTAAAACTGCCTTCATTGGAACAGATATTGGGAGCAGTACCAGCTTCGGCATAAATATAAATTGTTTGTGTTGTTAATATGGATTCGCCAGAGTTCAATAAGGTTCCCATTCCGTTGGGTGACGTGTAATAATTACCATTTGTTAAGGTTGGTAAAATATATTCGGTACACGCGGTTTGGTTCGTTGCTATATCTACAGGAGGCGAACCAACAATGGTAACAAGAAAACTACTTTCATTAGAACATATGTTAGGCGCAGTACCAGACTCATTATAAATATAAATAGTTTGCGATATTGTAATTGTTTGACCGGCTATTAAGGTAGTTCCAGTACCATTACTTCCTGTAAAATAACTACCGTTTGTTAACGTGGGCAATACATAGCTATCACAAACTGTTTGATTTGAAATGGTATCTACTGCAGGATTAGAAACAAATAAATGAGCAGCATCTGTAACAAGATTACAAGTTGCAGATGTCATTTCGCAATAATATTGGTTGTTATTAAAACTAATAGGCACGTTGTTTAGGCTTAATGTATTGGTGGTTGCACCAGAGTAAGTGGCATTATTAACAACATTTACCCAAGCACCAGAGCTATTTAAAACTTTCCATTGATATGTGTAAGTTCCTGTAGCTACAGACACCGTAAATGATGCATTTTCATTTTCGCAAATGGTTTGCCAATCTGGCTGTGTAATAACGGGAATCGTAGTTGTCGTAATAGGATCAGCTGTATGAGAACCTAGATTAGTACAGGTTTCATTAAGATCTGTAACCCAATCTGAAGGAACAAAGGTGTTATTTGGAACCACAGCATCTGCATTTCTAACAATACTGTAACCACGTTCGTTTGGTGCCTCAACTACATCTATTACCGTACCATTTTTTAATAGTTTAAATTCATCGTTATCATTTATTCCTGTGCCAACAGTAAAATCGGCAACTAAAGTTGGACAATCGGAACCACTTCCTAATAAAATAATATATGTATCTAAAGGTGCTATCGTACCTAGCATGGCGTAGGTATGACTTGGTGTTGGATCTCCAATATCACCATACCGATCAATAACATACACACCATCTAAAACAATAGGCGTGCTTGTTGGGTTATAAAGTTCTATTACGGCGTAGCTTCCGGAAAAAGCATCATAAATTTCTGATATATAAATATCGCCTGTATCTGCACAATTTGGTTGAATAAACGCAAAATCGGTTGTCGAGTTTCCTACGCATCCACCCGAACTCGTAATGGAAATTGTAGCACTAGTATTTAATGCCGATGCGGCAAATACTGTTATTTGGTTATCATTAATTATAGTGAAAGCAGCAGTTACGCCATTAAAGGATACATCTACTGCATTGTTGAAATTACTACCATTAATAGTTATTAAGGTGTTTTCTGGGCCACTAGTTGGCGAGAAATCTGAAATTACCGGTGCAGGACACGGATTATTATAGCGGCTTTCAGTGTTTGAATAATTTACGTTTATTAATGCAAAACTACATTTGCTAATAAATAGTAAACAGAGAAAAAAAGGGAAAAGTTTCGGTTGTTTCATGGGAAAAAATAATAGCAACCAAAAGTAAGAAATTTTTACATATTGAAAGATTAAATGTATGTTACGATTATCTTACCAATGAAAAATGACCTAGATATTCTTTACCATTTGGAAGTACAGCGCGATACCAATAATCATCCGAACCTAATTGTTGACCTTTATACGTGCCATTCCAACCTGAATTAGAAGCATTTATTTGTTTGATGAGTTTTCCATACCGATCAAAAATACTGATTTGTAATTGACTGCTATTCGCGTTTACGCCAAGTGGTTTCCAGACATCATTCATGCCATCGCCATTTGGTGTGAAAAATTTAGGAAAACCAAGAACCGAAACATCTTGTGAAATAGATCCACATTCATTAATATCATTCACGGTTATTGTATGAACTCCGGCCGAAACATTTGTGAAGGTTGGGTTGTTTTGGAACGTTCCAAAATCTAAAGCATACTCATAAGAACCTTCTCCAGAAACAAAAACAGTAATGGTGTTATTTGATGATGCATCTACAACTACAATGTCATCTATTGTCGGGATGTTAGATGGCAGAACTTCAATGTTTCTTACGGAAGTACATTGGTTTGTGTTTGTTACAAATACGGTGTAAACCCCAGTTTCATTAATTGCTATTTGATTTGTGTTCAAATTCAAGTCCAAGCCATTTAAATCCCAGCTGTATGTAAAATTACTAGGATTCTGCTGAACACCGGAATTTATAAAAACTGTATTTGGAAACTCATTTAAACAGTAAAAGATGCTTTCATCAGGAATTAATTCTGGTGCATTAAAAACTTGCAACGCCAAAGTTGTAAACGCATAACAATTTCCGTTATCTCTTATTTGAACAAAAAGTGTGTCGGAATTAGGACTGTTCGTATTTTCATAAGTTCCAGAAACTTCATTGGTTTGATTTTCTATATCTGTTTGCGTTTCAAAAAACGAAACAGAAGCAGTGTTTGGAACATCCGGTTGCGAAATAACATAAGATTCTAATTCAGAAATATCAAAATTAATAATACCATCAAAATCGGTATCACAACTTGTAAAAGGTGCTAAATTAACTGGGTTATTTGCAATATCTAGAATAATTTCGGCAACTGAAATGCAACCATTAGAATTGGTAATACGTGCGTAAACGGTTTCTAATATACTGGCGTTGTTGTAATTAGATGGATTTGTAATAAGTCCGTTTCCAGTTTGTTCTGCACCTATAAAAGTGTTGTAAAAACTATCTGCTGACAATTGAGTGTCACCATTGGTAATGGCGGTTTCAGCATCAAATAAATTATAGGTCGTGAAGCCATTCAAATCCAAATCGCAAGCAATAAGTGTTGTGTTTGTTACAATGGGATCTGGCGCATATTCAATAGTTATGGCGCCTGTACTTAAGCAGGTGCCATCAATATTTACCTCCACCGCATAATTGCCAGGCTGTGTAACGGTATAGGTAGCGTTGGTTTCAGTTAGGAGTTCTGTGCCGTTTCTGAACCATTTATATGTGTTGTTCCCAGGTTGAAAAGCATTTAATTCTGTCGATTCATTGGCGCAAAGTGCCGTGTTTTGAGCAATTAATAAATCTGGACCTAAATTAGAACTTAATTGAAAACTACCAGCTTCTAAATACACAGCAGAATCGTAACGTGGATTTATATGATCTGCAATAACCAACTTTACATGATAAATGGTGTTTGGAACCACATTAGCAACAGCTGTTAAAATATCTGTTTGACCATTAAAATTTATGGGAGCTGTTGGGCCGTTCCAACCGCCAAAATATTGTTCGTTAATAGGATTACAACTGCCTGGAATTCCTGAATGTACGGTTGTTACTTTTATAGGTGTTCTGGTATTTGGAACAACAGCAATATTGGTGTAACGCGTTTCATTTACTGGTCGGATTAGGAAACCGAATAAATCAGAATAACGACACGTATTTGGATCCCCTTGCTGATATTCCTCCGAAGCAAAAATATAACGAAAGCTAATTTGGTCAGCAATGGCTTCAAATTCAAACTCTAATATCGTTGCATTGAAGGTTTCAGATTCGTTTAAAACAGATTCTATTTCTTCATCACCGTACCAATTAGGTGCAGTATCATCACTTAAGGACGTATTGGGACCTGCAGTGTTTTGTAAACGCCCTGTAGACATAACAATACCACTTTGAAAAGGAAAACTGGAGCCATTGGCTTCAAAATAGCCGTAGCTTAAATCCGATCCATTAAAATTTCCGCTCACAGCATTGGTTACAACCACATTAGAAATGCAATCGCTATCAATTAAAACATCTTCAATAAGTTCTTGAGGTGTATACGCGAAAGCATCAGCAGTCACATTTTGAGACCATGACATGAGTGACCATAAACAGGCCATAATAAAAAGGGCATTTTTCATTCCTAGCAATTGGATTGCAAAGATACGTAATAAGAATTTTTATAAAGCAAAAGCATGGGTTGCTTTTTATAGAGAATTATAATAATTTATGAATTAACGTTTTAGGGTGAAATGGCGTTTTACTTCAAAAGAAATAGTGCCTTTTTTGACTTTTGCTAAAAACCAATAATCGCTTGAAGGCATATTTTGGCCATTGTAAGTACCATCCCAACCAGGTGAAGAATGTGTTAAGGTTTTTAGAAGCTTTCCATACCGATCAAAAATATATACGATGGTTCCTGGAATTTGGTTGACACCTGTAATATGCCAAGTATCATTTTGTCCATCCTGATTGGGTGTGAAAAAGAGTGGAGCATCTATAATTACAATTTCTTTAATTGCCGATGCACACCCATTTAAATCATAGACTTCAATGGTATGTGGTCCCAAGGTAACGTTATAAAACACATTGGAAGATTGAGGAACGCCATTGTCTAAAATATACATGTAATTACCTATTCCACTTATGGTAACGGTAATATTATTAGGATTAGAAAAGTCAATGGTTTCTGTGAATTCTATGGTAGCTTGTTCAGATTCTATAACATTAAATGTAACGGAAGTAGTACACCCATAATCCGACCTAACGGTTACCGAATAGCTTCCTATTTGGGTGATTTCTATTTCAGGCGTTGTTGCATTGGTAGACCACAAATACGTATCCGTATCAAATCCTGTTTCAGCTGAAACAACTAAAGGTAAATTATCTAAACAAACCGTCTGGTCTGGAATTTCAACAAAAGGTTTTCTTTGAACCAAAGTTAAAAAATTAGTTGTCGCAAAACATCCTGTGGTATTATTTTGAACGCGTACATAAATAGTTTGCTCATGAAACGCGTTGTAGTTTAAATCGGTAATGGGATTATCATTTTCTAATGCTTCAATTTCCAGCTCATAATAGGTTACGGTAAAATTAGCTGGATTTTGACCACCTAAAATTGTGTTTGTTTGTTGTGATAAATCGAAAACACGCATCCCATCAAAATCATCATCACAAGCCTCTAAATTTGTAGGTGTGACTGCTGTTGGGTTTGGATTTACCAATAGCGTGAATGAACTTGTAGCAAAACAATTTGTAAGTGTATTTTCAGCCCGCACATAGATGGTGTCGTTATTGGAACCATAATTGTAAATACTATCTAATGGGTTTAGTGCTGATTCAGCATCTGTTTGTGAGGCATAAAACGTAGTAGCTACATTGGATTGTGTATCAATTAAACTCGTGATGGTTTCATTTAAATCAAAAATATTGTTAACGGCATCACAGGTGTTATAATCCGTTATTGGATTTATGGTTGGCGGTAAATTTACTTCCAAGTCCAATGGCACCATAACATAACATTGAGACACGGTATTGGTTACGCGAATATATACGGTTTGCGGATTTTCAATATTTTCATAGGCGTCTGGATTGGGAATATTATTTGTATTTGCTTCCAAATCGGCTATATTTTCATGATAGGTTACTAAAATATTGTTTTGTCTGATTTCCAATACTTCAAGTTCTGAAACGGTTAAATCAAAGGTTGTAGATCCATCATAATCGGTATCACAAGCTGACATAAGCGAAGCCTGGTTTACATTTGGAACTTGAATAACATTCAGTCCAAATTCAGCAATTCCATGGCAATAGGTACCGTTTTCAATTCGTGAATAAATTTGTTGCGGATTACTTTGATTGGTGTAATTTAAATCGATTGGATTTTCAGCGCTTTCAGCATCTTCTAGACTTTCATAAAAGGTAATGGTTAAATTATCAGTACTACCCAGACTCATGGCAGTTTGAATTTCGGTTAAATCAAAAGATTCTTGAGCATCATTAGAAATATCATCACATAAAAAGGTGTCTAAAGGCGGATTAAAGATTGGAATAGAACCGACCTCGATAAAAAAGGTGCTTACACCAAAGCAACTGGTATCACTAATGTTTTCCACACGAATATGAATGGTCTGTGGGTTTGATATGTTTTCATAAACAGCGGTTTTGTCAATTATATTGGTTCTGTTTATGGCGTCATTGGCATTTTCAAAATACAAAACGCGTTTTCCAGTTTGGCCATTTAAAATATCCGCATCTTTTTCTTCAAAGATGAACTCTGCAATTTGATTACCATCCGTTTCACAGTTATTAAAGTCGGCAATGGGTGTAAACACAGGTAAGGTATTAACGACAATCTCGAAATTTTCAATAGCAAAACATCCTGTGGTTATACGCTCCACTCGTGAAAACACAGTTTGTGTATTGGCATTATAGGCATTGGTATTTGTAATTCGGTTTGTATTGGATTGTGCATCTGATAATGATGTATGAAACGTAATATTTAAACCTTCTGTGGCAGTAACAATTTCTGGAATTTTGGCATCTAAATTAATTAGGGTAAAGGCATCCTGGTCATCATCACAAATAATTTCATTACTAGGTTGTGTAGTTGTTGGTGCTGGTAACACTTCAATTTCTAAAGAGGCAATATCAAAACAACCCGTATTACCATTTCTTACGCGAACATAAACTTCAAAAGGATTACTGGTATTGTCATAAAAAGGCGGTAATGGATTCACATTGTCTATAGCATCATTTTCCGTTAGAAAATAGCTTACTTCTGCATTTGGAATTCCTGAACTTACAGAGGTGTTGAAGCTAAATAAATCCACCGATGTCATGGTGTCATCATCCGTATCGCAATAGGTTACCGATCCTAAAGTGGGTAAAATGGTTGCTGGGTGAATAATAAGTTCTATTTCAGAATCAACCGAACAAGTAGCACCTATAATTGTAATGAACAAAGTGAAAGGTGTTTCTGTAACCTCATAAGGAACGGTTTGGTCAATGGCATTATTTCCAGCAGTTTGATCGGCTTCAGTTTCATAAAAAGCAACGGTAACATCTAATAGCCCATTAATAATGGTTGTTGCAATATTCTCTAGGTTAAAATTGACTATACCATCATTAGATGCATCATCGCAGCGCGAAAAATTTCTAATATTACTTTCATTAAGGAGTAAATTGGTGTGTAATTCAATAGTAGCAATAGAGGGGCATCCTGTAACGTTATCTACAACTCGAATAAAAACGACTTGAAATAGTGGTGTAGTATTTGTGTAGTTGGTGATATCTGCAATGGGATTATCACCTGTTTGGGCATCCTCATAGGTTGTATGAAATGTAGTGGATACATTGGTCAATCCGTTTAAAACATCATCAATAATTGTTGTTAAGTCAAAATTTTCAAAGCCATCATCGTCTTGTTCACAAGCGTCTATGGTATGTGAGATATTATCAATAGCAGGACTATCAAGAACGCTAACATTTAAAGTTGTTGTGCTTCTACAGCCAGTAGCCGTATCCAAAACACTCACGAAAAGCTGATCGTTTTGGGTCATGTTAGAGTAGGGTTCAGGTACAGGATTTGCACCAGATTCCGCATCTGTTTGGTTGTAATGATATGTTACCGCATAGCCTGGATTTCCTCCCGTAATTTCAGTGTCTTTTACGGATAGGTCTATCAGTGTAAATCCATCTCCATTGCCATCGTCGCATACTTCTAAAGTTGTTGGCGGTGTAATGGTTGGTACCGGATTCACAATTAGATTAAATGTACCGAACGCTAAACAGCCATTATCAGTATCTAAAATCCGTACATAAATGGTTTGCGGATTTACTGAATTTTGAAATGGTGTTGAAATTGGGAAACTGCCGTCTTGCGCACTGTTAGCGTTGAAATGGTAAGAGATGTTGTAATTTCCAGTTGGGACAGCTGCAAGAACGTCGGGATCTTTTATGGATAAATCGAAGGTGTAAAAACCATCATTACTTGGGTCATCACAAACAATGTAATCTGAAATATTTCCAGCTGATTGTTCAGAACTTAAGGTTATAATAGCGGTATCTTCAATTTCGCAAATGGTGCTATTGATAGGAATAGAAATGGAAACGGTGTATGTCCCAGAGGTGTTTACGGTTAAAGTAGGACTAGTTTCTCCTGAAATTGGTACACCACTCTCAGACCATACATAGGTTGCTAGTGGGTTTTGAATATCTCCATTTAAAGTGACACTATCAGCACAGGTTGTAATATCTGGCCCTAAATTTACAGATGAATTAAAACTATTTCCTTGTATAAAAACAGCCGAATCAAAATTTTCATCTTCTTGATCTGCAATCACTAATTTAATGTGATATTGGACGTTAGGTAGAATAGTTGCTGAAGCTGTAAGAACGGTTGTACGCCCATTAAAATTGGTGTCACCTAAATTATAACCTTCAAAATATTGTTCGTTTTCTGCGGGACAAAATCCTACAACTTCTTCATGTATCGTACTGGTATTTACGGGTATTGTAGTTCCTGGAATTACGGCAACATTTACATAAGGATCAGTGGTACCGGCTTCTTTAATTAGAAATGCAAAACCATCGGAATACTCACAAGGATAATTAGCAAAATATTCTTCGGAAGCTAGAATGTAATTGAACTGAACTTGGTTTGAAACAGAAATAAAATCGAATTCTATCGATGTGGCATTTAGCGTATTCGTAATTCCTAAAGCAGTTTCTAAATCTGAATCTGTAAGCCAATCTGCTTCACCATCATTTAAAGGGTTTGCATTTACAGTATTTCCAGCTGAAACGGCTGCTCCAGTAGATAATAGGATACCATTTTCAAAAGGAAAAGTGGAATTTGCACGCTCAAAATAACCAAAACTATTTATATTATTTACGGAGCCGTTTATAACGGATTGCACATTAGAAATCTCCACACAACCATCAATTAAACGGTCCTCGATAAGTTGCTGTGCTGTAAACGTATCATTTATAGATATTTGTTGTGCATAGCTATTATTGATTAACGCTACTAATAGTGAGGTGAATAAGAAGATTTTCTTCATTTTTTTATTTCAGGTTGTCACTAACAGATTTGGGGCTAGTAAAACAAATGTAATAAAATAATCAGATGAAACGCTAATTTTACCGTTTAAATGCAGATTTATATTTATTTAATAGTTTACATACACATAACCGGTCATAGTTTTATAATTGGAATCATTTAAATAGAGTACATAAAAATAGGTGCCAACTGGCACTAAATTTCCTTGATTTGATATGCCTTTATTAGCTTTTCCATCCCATGGTAAATCATTGTTTCCTTCAAAAATTAGTGTTCCCCAACGGTTGTAGATTAATAGTTTATGATTCTCAAAAATAGTGTAAAGCCCTTGAATATTAAACCAATCGTTAAATCCGTCATGGTTTGGTGTGAAGACTTGGGGAATATAAGGCGGACAATTTTTTACACGCACATTAAATTTATAAAAATTAAAGCAGAAATCCGTATCAATACGAATAAAAATTTCTTGAGGTGAGGTGTCGTTGTTAAAATATTCTGGAATTAATATCTGGTTTTCCTGATTAAACAAATCAGTTTCCGATTCATAATAACTTACATCTTCAATTGATTCATAGTCAATAAATTGAAGTTGTTCGGTTAGATTGAAGGTTGCTTGATTAAATCCAATATCGCAAGCCTCTAAGGGTCGTAGTTGTGTAACTTCAGGAATAGGTAATAATGTAATGGGTTCTGTTGTTATGTTATTTAATTCATTTAATTCGGTAACAATGCCAGTTCCATTTCCTACATCATCAATTATAATTTGAAGCGTAAAACTATCTGGAATAATGTCAGGGATATTAACGGTTATGGATTGTGTTTCAAAACCATCTATGGGGATCATGTCTTGAGTTTCACTTTGGGCGACTAGAAGCCCATCTGCATAAAAGGCTATTGGTGTGGCTGCTGGTAAAATTTCAGTAGAGTTTATATTAAACGCTGTATAATCTATAGTAACAATTCTAGTGGCACATTCTAAACGATAGGCATCCAAAATAATAGTTGCGTCGGGTAGCTGACTGTTTAATACCGTAATCATGTTATTCAAAATGATTAAATCAGCTTGAAGAATACCAAATTCATCCAAATCACCGGTTGTTAATTTAATTTCAACGGAATTATCGCCAATGGCAATATTATTTTCAATGTTGTACACATCTAAATCACCATTATAAAATGTGTTACTTGCAGTGAAAGAATTTGTGCCGTTGAAGGCATTATTAGCCGGATTTAAAGGAGGGTTAGAAAGTATGTTATTATTGATTAAAAGCGATTCGCCGTAATTTAAATTCGCATCACCTTCCCACGCTAAAAAGCCAATTTTTGCGCCTTCATTATCTAAAACATTAATGTTGTCCAATAAAATGGTTTTTTCTTGCACATTTCTATTAATAATTTCCAACCCTTGAAATAGGTTTATTTGGTTGAGCGGTAGATTTGTGTTTTCATAAATAATATAAATACTCCAACCTGCAAAATTAGTCCGGTTATTACAGTAGCCATCATTGGTGGTTAAAATGTTTGAAATGTCAAGATCTGAAAACGTATACATACTATTTCTAACTGTACGTATGTATTCTGTAATGTCCGTATAACAGGAAAAATAGGTGAGGAGTCCGTAATTTGGATCGTTATAATCTACCAAATGAGTATTATCCGCTAAAAAGGGAATTCCATTTAAGCTGACTTCGGTATCCCCACTTCCGGAGCCGGCCCAATACAAATAGGCGGCTACAACATTCCAATCGGGATTTAGGGTTAACTCGGCTTGGGATTGTGGTAAAATTTCACAAAAACTGCGGTCTAAATTGTTTTCAAAAGGATTGAGGGTATTACCTATTGCCAAATAATCATACCGACCATTAAATTGCTGAAATAGTGCTATTTCTTGACTGAATGCCACAGAGGTAGCAATACAACAAATGAATACTATAATTTTGTTTAACTGAAACATAGAACGGTGTTACAGTTTTAAATGTACGATTTTTTACTGTTAACGCAGTAAGGAGAAATGACCTTTGTAAATTGTGCCATCTTCCAGAGTTACAGAAAACCAATACCCTCCTGACGAGACAGGAACTCCATTAAACGTGCCATCCCAACCTGTTCCTGTAGGCTGAATTTGCTTCAGTAGTTTTCCGTAGCGGTTAAAAATATATACTTTTGATTTTGGTTGAAATTGGCTTGAAAGCCCTTGGACTTGCCATAAATCATTGTCGCCATCACCATTTGGTGTAAAAACTTTTGGAAAACCTATAATGGCAAAATTATCTTGGGCTATGCCGCATTCATTTTTATCACGAACAAAAATGGTATGTACACCAGGTTCTAAATTTGAAAAACTAGAACTGTCCTGATAGGGCCCATCAATATTGTCTACCGCATATTCGTAATCGCCGGTTCCTGAATTTAGGACGGTTATGTTGCTTTCGTTAAATACAGAAATATTCGTTATTGTAGCAATACTTGAAGAACTTACAGAAACTACACGTTCCGCAAAACAGCCATCAGGGTTGTCTATTGTAATTGTATTGGTGGGTGTTATTCTAACTGTATAATTACCTTGATTCTGAACTGTTATTTCTGGTGTTGTTTCCATAGATTCTAACCATAAGAAGTTGTAATCCGACAGTGCGCCTTCTAAAGATCCTACATCAATTGTTACGGACGAATCTTCAGAGTTTTCGCAAAAGAATATAGCTTCTGTTTCTTCTATGATAGGACTTGAAATGGTAATTAATTCCAATTCACTTATGCTGTAGCAGTCAACACTGAAAATATTTTGTAATCTAACATATATGATTTGTGAATTTAAAGTACTTTCATAGCGCGTTACACCATTAATAGCATTTAATCTATTCTCAGCATCGGTTAAATTTTCATAAAAAGTAATCCCGATATTAGGATTCATGGCAATATCATCGGGAATAGAAGAGACAAGGTTAAAGGAGGTTGGGCCCATGTCAGCCTCACAATTAATTAGCTGATCAAAGATAACAGAATTCGGTTGTTCAGAAATCGTTAAAGTTCTATAAATAATTTGGGTGTCACCTTCAGTTTCAATAGTAATAGTTACAATGTAATCTCCCGGATTTGTAAATATATGTGTGGGGTTTAAATCGGTAGAGGTGTTATCATTTCCAGAAGCGGGATCACCAAAATTCCATGATATAGCATCTATAACGGTGGAAGTATTAATGGAAAACTCCGTATTATCTCCAAAGCATGTATTCTTGAATATATTAGTTGCAAAAAAGTAGGATTGAATAAAGGGAGGAAGACCAAACTGACTTGTATTACCACCTAAAAAAACGTTATTTAAATCAAAGTTTGCTGATAATCCAGGGGTATTTGGATCTGAAATAACGGCTAAATACTGGGCATCCTTAACAGCTACATAAATTCTTCCATCAATAGCTTGCTGCAATGCGCCAAACTGTTTGTTGGCCTCTTGTGCAATTATGATATCAGAATTGACAATTGCAACTTGGTTAGGTAAGGTTATATCGTATTGATGAATTTTACTAACCGAATTTACGCGATCAATTTCGGAAACATAAAGTAAATTGCTATCTGGAGAAAACTCACAACCGTACGGACCTAAATCCGTTGAGCTGTAATTTGAAATAGTTATAGGATTTGATAATAAACCTGTCGAGGCATCAAAATCAAAAATTTGTGTCTCATTATTCTCGTATGATTTAACTGAAGCAATTTTTTCTCTATTTGGAGATGCTTTTAAATAGCCTATGGAATTATTTATGTTACCTTGGTGGAACGATCCTACAGCGCTTCTAACGGCTGTTGTGTTAACGCCTGTATCAGAAACGAGAAAGGATATAAACTCGTTACTATTCCATTTATGACTAATAACCCAAATACTTCTTCCATCTGAACTTTCAATAGCCGTTATTTTTTCAGTAACCGGATTCGCTAATAAAACATTTTTAATATTAGTTACAGCTCCTAAACCATTGTCTAATGACATATTAACTTCTGAGTACCTTAAGCCGTCTGGGCCACCACGATCGTCTACTGTAAAAATATAGTAAATATTTTCATCGTTTGGTTTAGGAATAATTAAAGCGGATTGGGTTGATGATTTATCTCCAAGCAAGTTTGTCCCATTCTGCATAATAGTATTATTTCGATTCCAAACTGTAATTCCATCTGAATAAAATTGCAGATTCCCGAGCTTATCAGAAATTGTTGAGCAGCCTTCAGGCGTATCTATTAAAGCCCCTAATTCCGGAATTGGATATCCAAAATTAAAGCTTAATCCTGCTTGATTACCGAAGAACCAGTTGGCAGCTTCATTTTGGGCAAATCCCATAGTGAAGATGCACATAGTAAGCATGAAAAAAGAATATTTTATCTTTGTATTCAAAATTTTAACGTTTAAGTGTGAAGTGACTTTTGAAAATACGACCGTCTTGTAGTTTTACAGAAAACCAATAATCGTCATTTGGCATAACTTCACCATTGTAGGTTCCATCCCAGCCACCATTTAATGGGCTTAACTCTTTTAGTAATTTCCCAAAACGGTTATAAATCTGAATACGTGTACTAGGTTGAAACATCGCAGTAACACCTTGAACGTTCCACGTGTCATTGGTGCCATCGCCATTTGGAGTGAATACATTAGGGAAACCTATAACGGAAACCATATCCTCAACAATGCCACAATTGTTTTTAACGTCTCGTATGCTAACCGTATAAATCCCTGGATCTACATTGGTAAACTCATTACTTGTTTGATAGGCTGTATATAGTGCTCCAGTGGCATCAAATAGCGCAAATTCGTATTCGCCTTCACCCGATACTATAACCGTTATCGTATTATTACTTTGAAGTGCATCTTGAATGTTAATAGTTTCAATCGTTGCAATATTAGAAGGTTCAACAGTAATAGAACGCGTTTTTGTACAACCAAATGCATTAGTTGCTGTAACTGTATAGGTGCCAACTTCATTTATATTAATACTGTTTGTGGTTTGACCAGAAGTCCATGAATATGTATAATTGTTAGGGGAATCATTTAAAATACCTGCATCCAAAGTAATTGTATTCGGAAAGGTGTTTAAACAATATAATACGGTTTCATTTGCCTCCAATTGTGGTCTTGGGTTAATGGTAAATGAAACTTCACCAATACCATAACAGGCATTATTGTTTTCTACACGTGAATAGATTGTTTGATTATAAGGTATGGTGTTATTAAATGGTGTTGATAAGGCATTTTGCTCTAATAAGGCATCATTATAATTCGCATAATAGGATACGGGAAATGTAATGGTATTGTCTTGCTGAATGGCTGTAGTTATGGCATTCAAATCGAAGGTGTTAATGCCATCTTCCGAATCTAATTCATCACAAACCTCTGGCGCTTGATAATTGTTTATTTGGGTGGTACTTACTTCTAGTGATAAATTGGCTAAACTGTAACAACCCGTTGTATTATCAATAATTTTTACAATAACTATTTCTGGATTTGCCGAATTAATATAGCCTAAAGGGTCTAACATGCTAATTCCAGAATCTGCATCTATTGAATTTTCATAATATTCTATAGAAACCGTTGTGGAGTTTCCTGATAAGGCATCAAAAGCTTCGTCTAGATTAAACCTCGTTCTACCATCCATATTGCCATCTTCATCACATTGAATTAAGCTGGTATTAAAAGCAGGAGGTAAGGGGTTTATGGTTACCATGAATGATGTTGTACTAAAGCAATCCGTTTTGATGTCATTTTCAACACGAACAAAAATCTCTTCTTGAAAGGCTGTTTGGTTATAATATGTGTTTGGTAGTGGATTAGCCCCAGTTTCGGCATTAGCAAACGAATTATGATATGTAACATTAAAATCCATTGAACTTTGCGTATCTAAAACTATTGCGTTAAAATCTAATAAATTAATGTCTGCTTGACCATTCGTGGCATCTCCATCAGTAGCATCATCGCACCAGATTTGATCGGGAATTGGGTTTGCAGTTGGTGTTATAAACACTTCCACATCAAAGGATGTGGTGTCATAACAATTTGGGTTGTTTTTGTTGTGAATACGCGCAAAAATAGGTGTTGGGTTCATGGTATTAGTAAATAAGCCCGTTATCTCGTTTTCGTTATTATCAGCATCTAATTGGGATTCAAAATAATGAACTTCATATATACTTGGGTCTTGCGTTCCTAATATGTTCGCATCACGAACGGTTAAATCAATTTCCGCAAGAATCGTTTCATTACAGATTTCTAATTTTCTGGCAGGATTAGCAACGGGGATTTCATAATATGTTACAATAGCTTCCCCTTCTAAACGATTACAGTTTCCATTATTTAAATTGATGTCTACGGTATAAGTTCCAGATTCGTTAACTACTAAATCAAAATCAGATTCGGACAAAACCACACCGTCTTTCCTCCACTCATAAGTTGCGCCTGGAATATTATCCGCTATCAGCGTGTAGGTTTCTCCTTCACAAAGCGGTAAAAATGTTGTTTCGCTAGCACTTCCAATAATATCAATTTTATCAACAAAAAATGAAGCTATAAAAGGGGGTAATCCTTGTGTTGAGTTGTTTTGTCCTAATGAAACAGCATTATTTACATAATTGCAAGAAGCTCCAAGTTCATTTGGGTTATTAATAACACTTAAAAAAGGGGAGCCTAGATTATAAGTTCTGGCCATTGATCTGTATATTTTACCATTAGGGCCTAACTGTAAGGCGCTTCTATAAGCATTTCTGCTATCTATAATAATTGTAGATGCGGAAATATTTGGTGCTGTTAGATCCATTTGAAGTAATACGGACTGATGTGAATTCGGGTCGTCCTGTGTATTTGTAAAATTATCATTTGAAGCGGAAACATAAAGGAAATGACTATCAGGTGAAAATTCAACCCCATAAGGACTGTCGGTTAATCCCGAAATACCTAAACGTTGACTGTTGCTCAAACTTCCATTGCTTGCATCAAAGTCTAAAAGATACAAACCATCACCCATATTGGCACATGCTACTTTACTGCCATCTGGAGAAAACTTAAGATAACCTCTTAAGTCGTTAACATTCATTCTAGTCAAAGTAGACTCCACAGCTCTATTACTCACACCGCTATCCGTAATTTCAAAGGCATGAAATGTGTTTAAATTCGCAGTTTGAGGATTATTGAATGCGCCGTTCTCATTGGAGAAACCAATAACCCATATAGCACCCGATTCACAGTTTTTTACTGCGGCTATTTTTTCCGCACATTGCGATAACAGTGGAATGTCTTTTCTAACTACTGCGCCATTACCTCCGTCCAACGTCATATCTACTTCTGAATACTTTAGACCAGTTAAGGTTTGGTTAGATCCCACCGTAAAGATGTAATATATATTTGGATCGTCCGGTTTTGGAACTACTATTGCCGATTGCGTACTTGAGAAGTTGCCAGATAGATTTCTACCATTACTCATGATAGTATGGTTACGATTATAAACAGTAGAACCTTCCGTATAAAATAATAAATTTCCGTCAGCATCTGATATGGAAGAACAGCCTTCAACGGTGTTTAACATACCGTCATCTAAAGAAGTGACAGAACCATCGGTGGCAAATTGAATTCCAGCATTTTCGCCAAAATACCAATTGGACGCTTGTTGTTGACTATAGGCACCAATAAAACACCATAAAAACGTAAAACAGAGAATTTTTTTCATTTGGATAGCAATATGATCCAAATATATTACAAATCTCGCTTCTTTAATAATCTTAAGGACAAAAACACAAATATAGCTGTCCAAACTAATACAATTGCAACTTCATACCAATGCACGGCATAGTCATAAGCTAAATCGGCCTTTTCAGGAAATTTAGTTATCATAATACGCTGAATGGGTTGATCTATTAATTTGTACATGGACTCTAATGGTAAAAAGCCTTTAACTTTAAACGCCGTTTCTGAATTTCCAAAAACTTCATAAGCTCCCCAATATACAAGCCATTCAACTATATAAAGCACGAATAAAAATGCTAATGCAAATGCGGATCGCCTTAAAAGCATGGCAAAAAATAAACAGAGAGTGAAGAATCCAACAAGCTTTACAAAATAAGCTAATAGGAACTCGGTTTCTCTAAAAATGATGCTTGCTTCCGTATAACTGGAATAGTACATGCCGATTAAAAATGAGGCCACAGCAATTAGAACCGTTGCAAATAATGAGAAAAATACAATGGTGTAAAATTTAGAGAGTATAAATTCTTTTTTGCTTAAACCGTCAATTAAATTTTGTTTGATGGTTTTGTTGCTGTATTCATTCCCAATCATACTCACCACAACAATTGCAAAGAACAATTTGAAATATGAGGCAAAAAATGTGGTGATATGCCAGATTAATGGGAAGTTAAAAATGCCTAATTCGCCTAATTCTAAAGTGAAAAATCCGAAGAAATTTATTTTTATAGATGACAATACCAAAACCGTAAATGGCAAAATGAATGAAATAAATATTAATATTTTATTCGTTCTGCTTAACAGTAATTTTTGCAATTCTAAATTTACTAGTCGTAACATGTGGTTGGTTTTGATTGGTTAGTTGTCTGTTAATTGTAAGAATTGTTCTTCAAGACTTTCTTTTCGTTTTACTAAATGGGTTAAAACGATACCGTTATCAAACAACAATTTGTTAACGCTTTTGGCATCCATAGGTTCATCTAGAAATGCTGTAATTAAACCGTCTTCAACTTTAATTTTTCCAAACATTTTTTTACTTTCCAAGAACGCCATAAGGTTATTGGTATCCTCTGCTTTAAGTTCTAGAAAACCATGACTGGATATCATTTCGTCTACTGGGCCAGAATATAATTTTTCGCCTTTTCGAAGAATAACCACGTGTGTACATACCTTTTCTACTTCGTCTAATAAATGGGAGGCTAACAAAATAGTGGTACCTTGACTGGCAATTAATTGAATTAAACTTCGTATTTGATGGATACCTTGCGGATCTAAACCATTGGTTGGCTCATCTAAGATTAGAATTTCTGGATCGTTTAATAAGGCTGATGCAATAGCTAAACGTTGTTTCATACCCAAAGAAAAGGTTTGAAACTTGCTGTCTTTTCTATCTAAAAGTTTAACGAGTTCTAGCTTTTCATCTATTTTACTAAAAGGGACCCCTTTAATTTTGCAAACCAATTTCAGGTTTTGATACGCTGTCATGTATGGATAAAAATTTGGTCGCTCAATAATTGCGCCTACTTTTTTTAAAGCATCATGTGTTGAGGTATTCCCATCAAACCAATGAAAGTCACCAGATGTTTTATTTACAACATTTAAAACAATGCCTAATGTAGTAGATTTTCCGCTACCATTAGGTCCTAGGATCCCGTAAACATTCCCTTTGTTGATGGTGAATGATAAATCTTTAACAGCCGTAAGGAAGCCAAATTTTTTAGTCAGATTATTAATTGTCAGTATGGTTTCCAAAATAGTTCTGTTTTTGGTTAATGGTTACTTGTAGGACGAGCAAGTTATTAATTTGTTACATGCTAAAATAAAAAAAGCATTCGGTTAAGAATGCTTTTTAATAGTAATTGTTGTCTGCTTAATTGACTAGCAAGGTGTTAATTCCAATTCTCGTCAAAATCTAAATTATCATAATCGTCCACATCTAAATCGTCTTCAAATTCATTGTAGTCGTCATAACTTTCAGCTTCAAAGTTTTTTTCTGGAGCTTCATCCGGAATTTGACCATGAACAAACATGAGGTTTGGATAATCTGTACCTTCGGTTTCTTCAACAATTTCAGCAAGTTCCACATAAAATGTCCACATGCTTAAAAAATCATACACATAAATAAGTTTGTTTAAACCTTCATGCACGGTGTCTTTTAAAACAGATCTACTCATCAGTTTTACAGGATTCAAGCCATCGCTCATATCAAATAATGAAATTTCTTCACCTTGATTCCATTCATCATCAGACAAATAAAACGAAGCCATTTCTGTACCATCAAATCCAAAGGATTGTGTAATGGTATTATGAAGGTCTTCCATGGTATCCGTTTCACGAATTTCTATATCGCGAAAAACGTCCTTGTCCGTGTCGTTATCTAGTACTATTCGAAATCTGTATATCATATTTTTATTTATGCCGCAAAGGTAGTTATTTTAAAATTATTTGCTAAATCGATGTAGCGTAAATGTCATAGCTGAAAGCAAGAAAAATGCACCCACTTGATGTGCCACACCTAACCACAACGGAACCGCATAAATGATGGTTAATACGCCTAATAAAAATTGAAAACCGACTAAAATCAGCAAAGCATTTATACTCTTTTGTTGGAGGTTTGTAAGGGTCATTTCGCGCGCTTTAAACCACAAAATAAATATGGATGCTACAACCAAGTAAGCCAATGTTCTATGTATAAATTGAATACCACTTGGATTTTCAATGAGATTTTTATAAAACGGTTCTAAAATATAAACCGTGTGATGCATAAATTTGCCTTCATTCATAAAAGGCCAATGGTTATGCAGTAAACCAGCTTTTAAACCGGCCACAAATCCACCATAAATTATTTGAACAATGAGGATGAGGTAGCTAACAATAATAAGGTTTCTAAACTTTTTGTCAATGACTTTTTTATCAGGATATATTAAATCCAAAGCTACCCAAAGTGTTGCAGCAAAGGTTAAGAATGCCGTTGTTAAATGGGCTGCTAATCTGAAATGACTTACATCTGGCATATCTACCAAACCACTTTTTACCATATACCAACCTAAAAAACCTTGAAATCCACCTAGACCTAATAAAACCAAACATTTTTTGATGGTGCTTTTTGTAAGTTGCTTGCGAAATAGAAAATATAAGAAAGGAATAATAAAGACTAATCCTATGACTCGGCCAATTAACCTATGAAACCATTCCCAAAAATATATACCTTTAAAATCTTCTATAGTAAAGTGTGAATGCAACTTTTGAAATTCCGGATACTGCTGATACAATGCAAAAGCATCCTGCCATTCCGCATCATTTAATGGCGGGATAGTTCCTGTTATAAGTTTGTAGTCGGACATAGATAAACCCGAATCTGTTAATCGGGTAATACCACCAACCACAACCATGATAAAAATAAGAACGCAACCTGTAAGGAGCCAGTAGATTACTTTTTTATTGTCTTTTTTCATTTTTTATTGAGTTTTCAGAGTTACAGAGTTACAGAGTTTTGAAAAGGTTAGTTTTTTATTTTACGAATAAAATTGGAAAGCATCCGTTCAATTTCTCTACTGTCATTATATAATTTAATAAAATTATCTTGTTTCAAAAACTTTAAATTGTAAGCTATTTCAAGTTGTGTTTGTAATTCAAACAGCGAACTTAAAGCAATGTTCAAAAAACGCAAATAATCTTTCTTTCCTTCTCTACCGTAACCTTCTGCGATATTACTCGGAATAGAGGTTGCAGATCTTTTTATTTGAGACGTTAACGCATACAATTCATCAGGCGGAAAAACCATTACTTCACTATAAATTAAAGTCACCAATGCCATAGACTTTTGCCAGACTAATAATTTTCTGAAGGTGCTATTTTTTGAACTTTCCATTTGTGAATTATGTTTTTTAGTGTCAAATTATTTTACCGCTTTACCACTTTTCAACTTTGTCTCTTTGCAACTTATACTCGCGTCAACCCCAAACGTTCCCCTTCTTTCAACATGAGTTGAAAAGCCGCCTCATGTTCATTGGGAATTTCACCTTCTAAAATAGCTTCTTTAATTTTTTCTTTAATCGTGCCAATCTCTCGTGAAGGTTTAATGCCAAACGTTTCCATAATTTCTTCACCCGAAACCGGTGGTTGAAAATTTCGTACCTGATCACGTTCTTCAACTTCTACAATTTTATCACGTACAAGCTTAAAGTTATTGTGGTATTTCTGGAATTTCTTCGGATTCTTCGTGGTAATATCTGCTTCACACAGCGTCATTAAGTCGTCCACATAATCACCAGCATCAAAAACCAAACGTCTTACAGCCGAATCTGAAACCATATCATCCGCAAGTGCAATAGGCCTAGAACTCATAAACACCATTTTTTGTACAAATTTCATTTTATCATTCAAAGGCATTTTCAAACGTTTGAATAAATGGTAAACCATTTTGGAGCCTTCAAATTCATGGGCATGAAAGGTCCAGCCATTTTTTTTGTGAAAGCGTTTTGTGGGCGCTTTTCCAATATCATGAAGTAAAGCAGCCCAGCGAAGCCAAAGGTTATCCGTGTTTTCTGCAATATTATCTACGACTTCTAATGTGTGATAAAAATTATCTTTATGACGTTGCCCTTCAATTTCATCAATCCCTTTTAATGCGGTTAGTTCAGGTAAAATATGTTTTAATAATCCTCTTTCTTCCAACAGTAAAAAACCAATGGACGGTTTTGGCGATTCTAAAATCTTGTTCAGTTCAACAACAATACGTTCGTTTGTTATAATCTCTAATCTGCTATTATTTTTTGAAATAGCCTGTAAGGATTCGGGCTCAATAGTAAAGTGCAATTGTGTAGCAAAACGGATGGCCCGCATCATCCGTAAAGGATCGTCACTATATGTAATATCTGGATTTAAAGGTGTACGAATTATCTTGTTTTCTAAATCTAGAACGCCTTGGAAAGGGTCTAATAAATTGCCAAAATTAGATTTGTTTAAACTTAACGCTAGAGCATTTATGGTAAAGTCCCGACGATTCTGATCATCTTCCAGCGTGCCATTTTCTACAACAGGATTCCGGCTGTCCTCATGGTAACTTTCTTTACGAGCACCTACAAATTCTATTTCTATATCTTCAAAACGCAACATGGCAGTTCCATACGTTTTAAATACTTGAACTTTAGGTTTATTGGGAAGGTTTTTAGCTACTTGTCGGGCTAATTCAATGCCACTTCCAATAGCTACAATATCAATATCTTTAGGATTTCCGCGTTTCAGAAGAAAATCGCGAACAAAACCACCAATTACATAACAGTCAACCTGTAATTCTTCAGCAGATTTTGAAATGGTTTCAAATATAGAATGCTCTAATGCGTTTTTATAATTCATAAGTTTCAAATTCCCTGTCTGATTGATTAACAGACACCCTTCGCATTCAAAATCCCAAGTTGAATTTCAGGAATTTACTACTTGAATATTGAAGATTTATGGCCTAATAACTTCAACTTTACCGTCCTTATTTAATTTAATAATTGTGGAAGGCTGTGTCTTGATTTTTTCGTTTTGCAAATTTACAACATAGTCCACATCTTTTAAAATGTCTGCATGTATTTCTTTGAATGATTTTGGCGAAGGATAATCGCTCATATTTGCTGACGTTGAAACAATGGGTTTTTGGAATAATTCAATTAATTCGTAAGCAAAACCTTCATGTACAATCCGGATGGCCAACGTATTATCGCGGGCTAGTAAATTTGGTGCCACTAAACGTGGCTTATTATAAATTATAGTCGTTGGTTTTGTTGCTGTTTCTAAAAACTTTAATGCAGCTTCTGGAACCTCCTCAATATAGGTTTTTAGCATTTCCAAGCTAGATACTAAACAGATTAATGCTTTACTTTCTACACGTTTTTTTAACGCGTAAATTTCTGAAATGGCTTTGGCGTTAGTAGCATCGCAGCCCAATCCCCAAATGGTATCTGTAGGGTAAAGGATGGTTTTGCCTGCTTTTAAATGGGCTAATGCTTGCTGAATAGTGTTTGTCATTTCGCAAAAATAATAATTGGTAACCAATAGTAAACAATTTATATTTGTAATTTGGCATCTAAACGCAATTGCCAGCTCACCCATGATAAATGTTACACAATCCTTTCTGCCACCAATCCAAGAGTTCGAAGCCATTTTAAAACATGCTTGGGATAAAAAATGGATGACCAATAGAGGTGAATTACTTCTAGAATTAGAATCTAAATTATCTACATATTTAGGTGTCTCCAACTTTTTTATAACTACCAACGGCACATTACCGTTACAAATTGCTTTGAAAACATTAGGCATTACAAAGGAAGTGATCACCACGCCATTTAGTTACGTGGCAACAACATCGGCTATTATTTGGGAAAACTGCACGCCTGTTTTTGTGGATATTGAGCGCGATATGTTAACTATAAATCCTGCAAAAATAGAAGCAGCAATTACCGAAAACACCGAAGCTATTTTAGCAACACATGTGTTTGGAAATCCTTGTGATGTGGAAGCTATTCAGGCAATTGCTGAAAAACATCATTTAAAAGTCATTTATGATGCAGCACACTGTTTTGCTGTATCCTATAAAGGTAAATCCATTTTTGAATATGGCGATATAATTTCCACCAGTTTTCATGCTACCAAATTATTTCATACAGGTGAAGGTGGTGCCATATTTGTTCCTAATGATGCGCTTTTTAAAAAGTGTTATTACCATCATAATTTTGGGCATAATGGACCATTAGAATATCATGGTTTGGGAATAAATGCCAAAGCTTCAGAAATGCAAGCTGCTATGGGTTTAAGTGTACTTCCTTATATTGATACTATTATTGCTAAACGAAAACTGTTAACCGAAACCTATGAGTCTTTACTAAAAGACAATGCGAATATGTCGCTTTTTGGTTTTAGAGAATTTGCAGAGAAAAATTACTCGTATATGCCTGTTGTCTTTAAAGATGAAATCTTTATGCAACTGGTTTTAGAAAAATTAGCAGCGCTAAAAATATATCCTCGACGCTATTTTTATCCGTCATTAAATAAGTTGCCTTATGTAGAAAAATCGGTAAGCATGCCGATTTCTGAAGATATTTGCAGTAAAATTCTTTGTTTACCCTTATATTTCGAATTAGAAAAACAGCAAGTTGCAGAAATCTGTAACGTTATTAATTCTTTATAAATGATTGTTCTTGGAGCAAAAGGTCACGCAAAAGATGTGTTAGTTGTTTTAAATGAAACGACTACAGTAGAAACTGCTTTATCCTTTTTTGACGATTATACAAAACCTGAAGAAGCACTTTTTTTGGGGAAATATCCCATTTTACATTCTTTAAGTGCTATTGACTTTAGTAGTAATCCGCATTTTGTGTCAGCAATTGGAACACCTCATTTACGCAAACAGATGGTAGAAAAATTTAGAAAGGCAGGAGGCATTTATCAAACGCTTATTTCAAAACATGCTATTATTGGTGCTTTGGATGTTCAAATAGGGCAAGGCTCTAATATTATGCCTTTTGTTTTTATTAGTAATAGTGTTCAAATTGGTGAAGGTTGCTTAATTAATACATCTGCTCACATCCATCATGATGTTAAAATTGGTAATTATTGTGATGTATCTCCAGGTGCCAAAATATTAGGTCGGGTTACTGTTGGAAACAATTGCAATATTGGTTCGGGTGCTATTATTTTGCCAAATATTATTTTAGGCGACAATGTAACCGTTGGAGCCGGAAGCGTGGTTGTAGAAAACTGCTTAACAGAAAATACCATAGTTGGAATTCCAGGAAAATTAAAGGATAAATAAAGATGAAGCCCTTACTAACAATATGTTGCACCACCTATAATCAAGAAAAATATTTAAGAGAAACATTGGACGGTTTTTTGATTCAAGAGACAACTTTTCCTATTGAAATCATTATTCATGACGATGCTTCAACAGATAACACGGTTGAGATCATAAAGGAATATGCTGCAAAAGACAACAGAATAACTACTATACTTCAAACGGAAAATCAATATTCTCAAAACATAGATCCATGGGCAAATTTTGTGTTTCCTGCCGCAAAAGGAAAGTATTTGGCACTTTGTGAGGGAGATGATTATTGGACAGACCCATTAAAACTTCAGAAACAAGTAGATTTTTTGGAAAACAATTTGGATTTTGAATTGTGTTTTCACAACTCTAAAAAACTATATCAAGAAAGCGGTAAATTTGAATTAAATGAAGCCTCATCTCAAGTTGCAGAAGTAACCACAGTGATAGATTTGGTAGACTATTGTTTTATTGCAACACTTACGGTGGTTTTAAGAAATAATTTTAAACTACCAAAATGGATTAATAATTCAGCTGCTGGTACAGATTGGCCTTTGTTTTTTATCCAAGTTGGAAACGGCAAAATTAAGCGACTTAATGATGTTATGGCTGTTTATAGAATTCATGAAAATGGAGTTTGGACTTCTAAATCGGAATTACAAAAAATGCAAACAGATTTTTCTGTCATTCAGGATATAATTACAAATAAAATACTTCCTGAAGCAGCTCATAAAAAAATGAATAAGAAGTTTAAAAAGCTAAAGAAAAAAATGATTAAATATAGATTAAAACAATTTTTTGACTTAAGAAATAAGTGCAGATAACATGCCGTAAGGCTTCTGTTTATTATTATAGCTGTGGATTAAGTTTTCTTACCTAGAAGATATTTTAAGTACATATTTTCAAAGCTCTTTAAAATATTCTTCTTGTTCGTATTTCGTATCAACTGAAAAGCAATTTTAGGGTCTATTTTTCCATATTTCGTAAAAATATCAAATTGAATGGCTTTTTGAGGCGTAATATCAAAATGTTTATCAACAGGACAAGATTCCAAATGTGCTTTAATTAAAATGGCTCCTTTAGCTTTATAAGGTAGTTCCTTGTTTTTTTTAATAAATCTAAAAAAACCTGCTGTGACTGTAATCTGTAAATTTAAAATATAAGTACCTATAACTATCTTTTTTTCGTCATCTTTCTCCGCCAGATAATATTTTTTATGGATGGTGTTAATTACAGCTAAATAGGATTCCAGGTTATTAAAACCATAATTTTTTGTTATTGAATTTTGATTGGCAATATTATAAAAATAGGTTACTTCAGAGTTAAAAATAATATTTTTGGCTAAATAGAGCGTTTCAAAATACCAAAGCTCATCTTCATGAACTATACCTTCCTGAAATTTTAGTTGATTAGAAAAAATGAATTCAGCACTATAAAGATTATTCCAACAAACAGTAAGAAAAGGTTTTTTTAAGGCGAGAGCAACAAAGTTCGAATCTGTGAGTTCCTTACCCGTTTCTATGTTATGTTCTAAAATATTAGCATTTTCCGTTGTTTGATGAAAAACCTCGGCATTTTTGCCAATAACAATATCAAGGCCAGGATGATATATTTTGGTTAAACTATCCAAACAATCTTTGGATATAACATCATCTGGATCAAAAAAATAAATACATTCTCCCTTGGCATGTCTTATACCTGTATTTCGCGCCGCAGAAACCCCTTTGTTTTTTTGTGATATTAATTTGAAGCGATCATCTTTATTAGCCCAAGTAAGTATTTCTTTTTCAGTATCATCAAGACTACCGTCGTTAACCAAAATACATTCCCAATTATTATAAGTTTGATTTAATATACTCTCTAACCCTTTGTATATATAACTTTCTACATTATAACATGGTATAACAATGCTTATAAAGGGTAACTTGTTTTGTTGTTTTTTTAATGACATTTAAAAAAAATGGTCTACATTTTGTGGTTAAAATAGATTGAATAAGTCAATCCACGATTGCAGCAAATGTATTAAATTGTAACCTCATTGCAAACAATGTAACGTATTCTAAAATAAACATTTAAAATAAAAAGTCAGTTTGTCTATAGGTTTGAGCGCCTTAAAAAATCTAGAATCATGTTTTACAAACTTATAAAACGCTTTATCGTAACTAGCTGCATTTCTAATTGTGCGTACAATTGTTCTATTAATATGCTTTTCAAATAGTACTTTATTATATATCTGTAAATTTTTATTGTGTTCCAATAAATCTTGAGCAGCTTTAATGGTTTTTATAACATGCTCTGATGCTTGATCTCGTTGCAATGAAACAGCATATACATAAAATAAAATATCGGGATTTGATGCTTGAATCCGCAATTGCTCTAATTGTTTCGTTTTAATGAGAATTTCAGATTTCCGAAGGTTAGCTTCTTTCGTCTGACTTATATTAGCATCATGCCAACGGTATTTTAATAGCGATTCTGGAATATTGTGAAATTGGGTTTTAAAAATGAGTTGACTCCATAAGCCATAATCTTCAGCAGGAACATATTGATGTTCAAACCGTAAACCATTTAAAACAGATTTACGGAACATAACTGTAGGATTCCCAATACCACAACTGTGCAAAAACTGAACTTTTAGGGCGTCGTGAGAGACTTCGTGCCTAACGGTTTTCTCTTTTTTATCGCCAAAAAATGTAAACCACGTGCCACAAACACCCACTTCAGGATGGTTTTTTAAATAGTCTAATTGTTTTTCAAATCGGGTAGGTAAGGCAATATCATCAGCATCTAGCAATGCTATAAATTCAGTGCTGGCACGTTCAATACCTTCATTTCGTAAGTTAGCAGGCCCTTCATTTTTAGTTTTTGTAATAACGCTAATACGGGAATCCTGCTTTGTATATGTATCTAGAATTTCTGACGTTTTATCTGTAGAATTATCATTTAAAACCAATATTGTAAAATCAGTAAATGTTTGATTTAATAGACTGTCCAGCGATTCTTTCAAGAATTTTTCGCCATTATAAACCGGCATAATTACAGTTAGTACAGACATTTATAGAGATTTTAGTACATTTTAGTAACAAAAGTAGTTATTTCTATGGCTTAAACTATATTTGTAAAAAATAATCCGCAATTATCCATGAAAAAAATTCACGTAGGTTTTTTACTGTCTTATGATTACGATAAACTAAAAAAATCCATTCCGCCTGTTTATAAGGAAGCGGATGCTATTTTTATTGCTATGGATCATAAAAATAGAACTTGGTCTGGTGAAACTTTTGAGGTGGATCCAGCCTTTTTTGAATGGTTGGAAGCTTTTGATGTGGATAATAAAATTCAATTGTATAAAGATGATTTCTACGATGCGGATTTAATTGCTATTGAAAATGATAATCGTGAGCGGCACATGTTATCGCTTAAAATGGGTATTGGAAATTGGCTTGTGCAAATTGATAGTGATGAGTATTTTGTAGATTTTGCAAACTATGTTAAAGACTTAAGGCGCTTTGATAGTTATCTGGACAATCCGGAAAAGAATAACATTCAAATTGCGGCCTATTTAATCAATTTATACAAGTATACGGATAATGGTGTGTTATTTATAAAGGAGCCAACACGTGGAATTATTGCCACCAATTACCCGAATTATAAAGTGGCTCGAAACACCAGAAAGCGTATTGTTTATACGCAAAATATTCTACTTCATGAAAGTATTGCTAGAGATGAAGCGGAATTGGTTTTAAAATTAGATAATTGGGGACACAATATTGAAGTTCATGATAAGGAAGCTTTTTTAGAAAAATGGCGAACCACCAATAAGTCTAACTACAAAGAGCGTGAAAATTTCTTCTATATTGAACCCGAAAAATGGAAACATTTGGAGTTTTGTGAAGGAAATACCATTGAAGAAATTAGAAAGAATATCAATTTAGAAGGGATTATGCCTTCCAAATTTTTTATTGCTAAAAAGAATTTTGGTCAATACTTCAAACACTTATTTAAGTAGCGTTTCATAAACTTTTAAATACTGTTTAGCGGTTTCATCCCAAGAATAAGAGTTGGCATGCAGCTGCAGCTTTTCCTTGTAATTCTCCGGGTTTTCATGGTATGTTCTCATGCCTTGCACAAGGATGTCAGCCATATATTTAGGTTCAAAATGTTCCCAGTAAAATGCGTGTTTACCACCAACTTCTGGGAGCGAACTTTTATCAGATAAAAACACAGGTTTACCATATTGCATCGCTTCAATTGGGGGAATGCCAAAGCCTTCTCGCAGAGACGGAAAGCAAAACGCATAACAGTTTTTTAAATAATAGGCTTTGTCCTCTTCACTAATTTTTCCTGTTAGAAATACGCGATGTTCAAGGTTTAAATCAGCAATTAATTTCATGATGTTTTTAGCGTAATCCGTTGTGTTTTTTCCAGAAATTATCAAACTCAATTCGGGAAGATGAGCAAGCATATTTACTAATGTGTGAAAATTCTTTTTTTCTAAAAGTTCACCAATTGTAAATAGGAAATCACCTTTTGGAAGTAATTCAGGGGTATGGGTTTTAGCTAACTCAAAAGGTTTGGCGCTACCATTATAAATAACATATTCAGGAATATTTGGTACTTTAAAATAGGTGTGTGTCATGCTTTTTGCATATTCTGAAATATAGGTAATTGCATGACTTCGCTTTAGTTTAGCATTAAAAAGTGCAACGCGTTTATCTAACTTCTTTCCCGATAATTCTTCCATGAAGTTGACATCATGAACCGTTAATACATATGGTATATTTTTAAAGGGTTCAACTTTGGTATTTTGATTTAAGGAATGCCATAAGTCGAATTGTTTTTTAATTCGGAATAGTTTTTTTCGCTGTAAGGAATTATATTTTTTATATGAAAACGTGCTGCCAAATTCATCTTCCAGCTTTTCAGGATGTTTACTAATAAGGGTGATATGGAAATCCAATGCTTCTAAAATAGCTTGATTCTCATAAAACCCTTTAATAAGGTGGTAGTTAAACTGACCAAAACCAAAGAAGAGATTATCAATATTATGAGATTCCAAACAAATTGTGGGCATACGAAAAGCTTTTGTGCAAATTATTAAAAATGAAAACGAACTGCTAATTTAATTCCAGATAAAAATAAAATAAATATTGTAATATTGCAGCATGAATTATACAGTGCATAAGGCGTTTCAGAAGGATAAGCAAGTGCTTACATCATATATTGAAAATTATGAAACGTCTGGTGAGGATTTTGGAAATCAGGATCGGAATTCACTAAAACTATACAATTTAAATGGTTTAACGATTAACGTGAAATCCTTTAAAATTCCAAATTTGGTGAATCAGATTGCCTATCGCTTTTTTAGAAAAAGTAAAGCCCAACGCTCTTTTGAGTACGCTAATCGTCTCCTGCATCTTGGTATTGGAACGCCGCAACCTATTGCTTTTTATGAGTATAAAACACCTTTTTTATTCAAGAAAAGTTATTATATCAGTGAGCACTTGCCTTATGATTTAACCTATCGTGAATTGACTTTCAACTTAACTATGGCGAATCATGAAGCCATTTTACGCGCTTTTACACGATTCACGTTTGGGCTGCATAAAGCCGGTGTGAATTTTCTAGATCATTCGCCTGGGAACACATTGATTCAATTAAACGGTGGCGCGTATAAATTTTATTTAGTGGATTTAAACCGAATGGAATTTGGTGACATGGATTTTGAAACCCGAATAAAAAACTTTGCACGCTTAACGACTCACAAATCTATGGTGGAAATTATGAGTGACGAATATGCTAAACTAGGCGGATATGATTATAATCGCGTGTTTCATTTAATGTGGGAAGAAACCGAAGCATTTCAAAATCGGTTTCATAGAAAAAGACGGATTAAAAATAAGGTATTCTTCTGGCGAAAAAAATAGTGTTATTTCAAGTTTCTTCGTAAAAGCCACAATTTCACATAACGCATATAAACGACATAACCTTGAATAAAACCAATGGTTAAACCTACAACACCATCGCGAAATCCGCTTTGAATAATATAATGTTTAAAAAATCCCCAAAAGGGTTTAATCACAAAATGGTACGGATTTAGTGTCCCCGTTTTTTTATCGTAATCTTTAGCTTGTTTGGTTGCATACCGATTCATTTTATCCATATAAGCATCCATAGTTGTGTATGTGTTGTGTGATAGTTTGGATTTTAAATGGCCAACAGATCCTTGTGCAACTATTTCTTCATGCACCAATTTATCTTCGTATAGGCATAAATCGCGTTTAAACAAACGGATAACTTTGTCATTTCGCCAACCGCTATAATTAACGCGTTTACCCATAAAATGGTTCATGCGGCCAATCCAAAAAGCAACATCTTGTTGTTCGTTACTTAAAACTTCAAGTATTTCAATTTGTAATTCAGGTGTTACACGTTCGTCAGCATCAACAATTAAAACCCAATCATGTTTTGCTTGTGGAATTATCCAATTTTTCTGTTCCGCATGGTAGGTGAATTTTCGCTGAATAGCGGTAACATTTAATTCTAAAGCTTTTTCATAGGTGCCATCCGTACTAAAGCTATCAACCACAATAATTTCATCTGCAAAACGTACAGAATCTATAACGGATGCTATATTGAGAATCTCATTTTTGGTTATAATAATAGCTGTTAGTTTTTCCATATTACGAACGGAACATTTTTAGAAACCGATTTAGCTTATCATAAAATAAATCGGGTATAAATTTATGATATAATTCCATGGCGTGTGGTTTCATATCTTTTTCCCTTTTTCCTTTATATAATTCTGGTTTGTAATCCTTTAAATGTACGGATTCATTCACGTTCTCCATTTCAAAAATATTCCAAGTATCCTTATCAATCCAAGTAGAAAAAATGGTAAATGTTTTTATGTTCAATGCTTTTGCCATATTTACAGCGCCACCTTCATTACCAATTAATGCATGACAATGTGCTGTGAGTGCTAAAAATTCGCGCAGACTTTTTCCAAATAAATTTAGATAAATATGGTTTTGTGTTTCCAGTTTACAGAGCTTAAAAATGGCTTGAGCATCGGCTTCCTGTTTTGGAATATAATTAAATAAAATCTGACCATCTGTTGTGGCTACAATTTGGTCAATTACCTGTGCCATGTATTCAAACGGATAGGTTTTATTAGGGCCACTTCCTAGCACACTAATCATAATAAGTGGTTTGTCTAGGCTTACCCCGTTTGAAATTAAAAACTGTTTACTTGTTTCAAGCTCTTCAGAAGATAAATAAATTTTAGGTCTTGCCGCTGTGATATAAATATCCAATGGTTCCAACAACTGCAATCGATTTATAATTGCTAAACCACAAGCTTCATCGGTTTGATTTCTACGTTTTATATTATGATGGTATATGAATGTTGAATACGGCTTATGATACGAAATTTTAGTTTTAGCACCAGATAAAGCTGTAATTAGGTTACTAGATAGTTTTGAATACACATCAATTACCACATCATACTTTTCCTTTTTTACAGATTTAGCGAAATTCCAAAGCGCTATTTTGCTTTTTTCGGCTTCAGGTGTAAAGAAGATGAAATTATCAATAAAAGGATTGTGTTCAACAACAGGAAATGTGTGAGAATTGATTAAATAATCTAATTGCGCCTTTGGGTAACGTTCACGTAACGCTTCAAATAAGACGCTAGATGTGAGTACATCACCAATCATTTTTTGTTGTATAACTAAAATTTTCAAATAGCTAGGTTTGTTTTTATTCTTTCAAAATTTTACGGAACACTGCTGCTGCAAACTAAATTAAACCGCTACATCATATTCGCGCAAAGCATCATTTAAGGATGTCTTTTTATCTGTACTTTCTTTACGTTTTCCAATAATTAAAGCACAAGGCACTTGAAATTCGCCAGCTTTGAATTTTTTGGTATAGCTACCAGGAATTACAACGGATCGTGCAGGTACTATACCTTTCATTTCAACAGGCTCATTACCTGTTACATCAATAATTTTCGTGCTCATGGTTAAAACAACATTCGCTCCTAAAACGGCTTCTTTTTCTACTTTAACACCTTCAACTACAATACATCGTGAACCTATAAAAGCACCATCTTCAATAATAACTGGAGCAGCTTGAAGGGGCTCTAAAACACCACCAATACCAACACCGCCTGAAAGATGGACGTTTTTACCAATTTGGGCGCAACTACCAACTGTTGCCCAGGTGTCCACCATGGTTCCTTCACCTACATAAGCACCAATATTTACATAACTTGGCATTAAAATAACACCTTTAGAAATATAAGCACCATGCCGTGCAACTGCATGCGGAACAACACGAATTCCTTTATCCTTATACCCTGTTTTTAATGGAATTTTATCATGATATTCAAAAATACCGACCTCAAAAGTTTCCATTTTTTGAATAGGGAAATATAAGACGACCGCTTTTTTTACCCATTCATTCACTTTCCAACCTTTATCGGTTGGTTCAGCAACACGCAAGGTGCCTTCATCTAATAAATCAATAACGCTTCGAATGCTGTCAATGGTTACTTTATCCGTTAATAATTCGCGATTATCCCACGCATTTTCTATAATTTGTTGTAGTTGCTTCATAATAGTTTTACTAAAAAATTGAGCGTCTAGTTGTATAATTCTTGCTCTTTTCACAAAGATAAAGTTATAATTGAATTCTTTATTACGGATTGCTTTTAAAAAATAGGTTTTCTAATTAAGTTTTAGTTTTAAATGGTAACTTTGCCTCTATATGGGACGTATACTTGCAATAGATTTCGGAAAAGTTAGAACAGGAATAGCTGTTACAGATGAGATGCAAATCATAGCATCTGGCCTAACGACGGTAGATACCAAGAAGCTGATTAGCTTTTTAATGGATTATGTTAAAACGGAATCGGTAGAGTTATTTGTGGTTGGCGAACCAAAACAAATGAATAATCAGGCATCTGAAAGTGAAGCACTTATTTTACCATTTTTAGAAAAGTTACAAAAATCAATTCCTCAAATCCCTATTGCACGTGTTGATGAGCGATTTACATCTAAAATGGCTTTTCAGACCATGATAGACAGTGGTTTATCTAAAAAGAAACGCCAAAATAAAGCATTGGTTGATGAAATTAGTGCGACGTTAATTCTTCAAAGCTATTTGAGTTCTAAATAGTTTTTTCTGTAATTATTTTGTAATTCCGTTTATCCGGTGTATTTTAAGAATATACCGCAAAGACTAGTTGGAATATCGTTTTTATTAGTCGTTTGGCTAATATTTTTGACAGTGAACTTGCGTTAGAAGTATTTTTGACAGAAACCCAATTACGTTTATTATGAAAAAAAACTACATGTTAATGATGCTGTTTGCATCGTTTTTATTTTTTAACCAAGTACAAGCCCAGGTCTGTCCAGATAACGGATTTTCAAACTCCACCTCTTTGTTCTTCTTTTATGATGCCGGAGCTCCACCATGTGTTGATAGACCAACGACTATCACTGTGGCTGGTAGTGTTTTTAATTTAATTACTTGTGATAGCTCGTCAGCAGTTTATGATATTGAGCCTGGAGACACACCAATTGCGGATATCACATCATTTACGGCCGATTTTGGAGCCGCAACTTGCGAGTACATCAATGGAAACTTGACAAATGAAACCTTATCTATGGAATCTATTGACAAAGCTTTAAATAATTTTACAGTTTTTCCTAACCCAGTAGTTCAAGGTAATTCATTACATGTTGTTTTTGGAAGCAATCTAAATGCTGAAATCAATTTGTTTTCAGTAACAGGAAAGCGCGTTTTAACCAATACCGTTTCTAATTTGGCGAGAAAACAATTAGAAATTTCTAATTTGCCGAATGGCGTATATTTGTTACAAGTAGAAAGTGGATCTTCTACCGTTTCAAAAAAGGTTGTAATCATGAAGTAAACATTTAAGTTTTATAAAAAAAAGGCCTCTTACAATTTGTAGGAGGTTTTTTTGATATCCGTTAAAAAAAAGCGGTAGATAATAGAATCAGGTTTATGTGTTAAGTTTTATAGTAAAACAACTGCCATAGAAGCCTAAACTTTTATAACTTTACTCATTGGTTTATTTATTTTTCTTATTTCATAATAAGTTCTCGCTAATAAAATCAGGAACTTTCACCCAAGCGTTTCGTTTAAATATCCAATTTACCGTTTATCGAACAGGGTTGTTTTTGGTCTGTTTTTATATTGTTTTGAATTCAAAAATAGTATGCCACATCCCAATTATGTAAGGTTTGTAGCTACTTTTTATTATTAAAAAATCGATTAAATGTCGTTTGTTAAGGTCTATTAACAGTGCGTTTATCGATGAAATACACGGCTTTGTCTTGTTAACGATTATATCTCGTGTTTCAACAAATTAATTATATACTTACCGTTTATCGATGTTATATTTGTCCTGTTCAATTAAAGTAACATAGTAATGAAACAGTTTTTATTAATCGGAATTTTTACAGTATTAAGTTTAACAAGTATGCAAGCTCAATCTTCTAGTAAAATTGAAGATATTAAGAAAATAGCGCCTACTACCCAAACGACTACAGATGTAAAATCGGATTCTATTGAGATAGCTGCTAAAAAGAAGGATATATTAACCAATAAGATTGAATCTAAATTAAACGGAAAAATAAATTTATTTGTTTTAAAAGAAACACGACTTATTTGCTAAAAATATTGAAGTTTTAAACATACACTACTAAACTCCTTTTTTAAAGGAGTTTTTTTATAGGTATAATTAAGAAGAATTGTATTTTTGCAAAGAATTAATAGATAAGAAAATCCATGATATTACCTGTTGTAGCCTATGGCGATCCTGTATTAAAAAAAGTAGGAAAAGAAATTGCAAAAGATTACCCAAAACTTGATGAGTTGTTAGCGAACATGTATGAAACCATGTACAATGCGTTTGGTGTTGGTCTTGCTGCGCCACAAATAGGTTTAGATATTCGTTTGTTTCTAGTAGATACATCTCCTTTTGCGGAAGATGATGTGTTATCAGAGGAAGAACAGGCCTTTTTAAAGGATTTTAAGCAAACTTTTATAAATGCTAAAATACTAGAGGAAACGGGCGATGAATGGGCGTTTAATGAAGGTTGTTTAAGTATTCCAGATGTTCGGGAAGATGTGTTTAGAAAACCAACAATTACGATAGAGTTTTACGATGAAAATTTTGAAAAGCATACCAAAACCTATGATGGGTTAGTAGCACGTGTAATTCAACATGAATACGATCATATTGAAGGTGTTTTGTTTACAGATAAGCTATCATCATTAAAAAAACGATTAATAAAAAGTAAACTTTCAAACATTTCTAAAGGAAAAATTAATGTGGATTATCGCATGCGTTTCCCAAGTCAAAAAAAGAAACGATAATATTTGTTTAACATCAGTAAACGTTTGATATTTGCCCTCTTTAAAATGAAAATATGAGTCTAGAAAAAATATTATCAATAGCAGGAAAACCAGGATTGTATAAAATGATTGCCCAAACACGAGGTGGCTTTGTAGCCGAATCGTTGTTAGATGGTAAAAAAATGTCTGTAGGCATTCATCATAATGTAAGTATCTTGAGCGAAATTGCTATTTATACACTTACCGAAGAAAAACCGTTACGTGAGGTTTTTAAATTGATTAAAGAAAAAGAATCAGGTAACGAAACATCTATTAGTCATAAAGAAAGTAAAGACAAATTAGAAGAATATTTCTTTGAAGTTTTACCAGATTATGATGAAGATCGAGTGTACGCTAGTGATATTAAAAAAATTATTCAGTGGTATAATTTACTTCAAAAAAATGACTTGTTAGATTTGGAGGTAGAAGCTGGAACCGAAGCTGTAACAGCGGACGAAGAAGAATAAGACCATTTATTATTTTGAATATAAAAAATCCAGTAATGCTTTTGCCTTACTGGATTTTTTAGTTTGTTATAATCCTAAAGACACTAAATTTAATTGTAATTTTATCAAAAACCAATTATGAATACCAGAGAAGATCAACTCAAAGCTTTCGGTAGATTATTAACCATTATGGACGAGCTGCGTGTGCAATGTCCTTGGGATAAAAAGCAAACTATGGAAACTTTAAGGCACTTGACCATAGAAGAAACCTATGAATTAGGCGATGCTATTTTAGATAACGATTTAGAGGAAGTCAAAAAGGAATTGGGTGATGTGCTGTTGCATATTGTTTTTTATTCTAAAATTGGAAGCGAAACGAATGATTTTGACATTGCGGATGTTTGTAATAGCATTTGCGAGAAACTTATTCATAGACATCCACATATTTATGGTGATGTTAAAGTGGATAATGAAGCAGATGTAAAACGAAACTGGGAAAATTTAAAACTTAAAGAAGGCAAAACGAGTGTCCTGGAAGGTGTTCCAAAAAGTTTGCCAGCATTGGTAAAGGCAAGTAGGATTCAGGAAAAAGTTGCAGGAGTAGGATTCGATTGGGAGGAGCCAAATCAGGTTTGGGAAAAAGTGGAGGAGGAGCTTCAGGAATTTAAAGATGAAGTGAACGCTGGTAATCAAGAAGCTATGGAGAGTGAATTTGGCGATGTCCTGTTTTCTATGGTAAATTACGCACGATTTTTAAAAATTAACCCAGAAAACGCTCTTGAACGCACTAATAAAAAATTTACCAAGCGCTTTCAATACTTGGAAGCAAAAGCGAAATCTTTAAACAAAAACCTCAAAGACATGACTTTGGGTGAAATGGACGTTTTTTGGGAAGAAGCTAAAAAGCGGTAATTGAAAACCGTTTTTCAGGTTTTCAAATAGTTTCATATTGGGAAGAAGCTAAAAAGCGGTAATTGAAAACCGTTTTTCAGGTTTTCAAATAGTTTCATATTGGGAAGAAGCTAAAAAGCGGTAATTGAAAACCGTTTTTCAGGTTTTCAAATAGTTTCATATTGGGAAGAAGCTAAAAAGCGGTAATTGAAAACCGTTTTTCAGGTTTTCAAATAGTTTCATAATGGGAAGAAGCTAAAAAGCGGTAATTGAAAACCGTTTTTCAGGTTTTCAAATAGTTTCATAATGGGAAGAAACTAAAAAGCGGTAATTGAAAACCGTTTTTCAGGTTTTCAAATAGTTTCATAATGGGAAGAAGCTAAAAAGCGGTAATTGAAAACTGTTTTTCAGGTTTTCAAATAGTTTCATAATGGGAAGAAACTAAAAAGCGGTATTTGAAAACCGTTTTTCAGGTTTTCAAATAGTTTCATAATGGGAAGAAGCTAAAAAGCGGTAATTGAAAACCGTTTTTCAGGTTTTCAATAGCTTCAACTTTGGTGAATGTAAAAATATGTAATTTTATTTTGCTGATTTTTAGTTTGATAGGTTTTTATTAAGTCTTGTTTTAAAAAACTTTCAACCCAAAAGATCCAAATCAATTTTCTGTGCGTATATATTATAATTGTACGTTGAAAAAGTAGATTAATAGCATAATCAAAAATTATCTTTCCTTATAACGTACATGTAGGTAGAATTAGTTGTTTAGGTTGGGACAAAACAACTATTAGTTAGTTTAGTTAGAAAAAATCCTGCTTGACGTTCTTATGCGACAAGCAGGATTTTGTATTTGAGACCTTTATGGTTTGTGGTGTCTTTCTAATATAATTCTTTAATTTTGCGCAATTTGGTTTTCCACAATTTCAAATCTTGCTTGTGTTTTTCAATATTTTTATGAACGTCTTGTACCAAAGGATTTTCATCATTAACATTCTGAAAAAATTGCAAGTTGTTTTCCAACTGATTTATTTCTGCTTTAATTTCAGTAATACGCTTTCTAATAAAAATACGCTCATTGTCTAAATGCCTAGAATCTTGTGCATTATTAAGGGATTCTAACTTGGTTTCAAACTTGATTAGTTCGGCTTCATTTTTATTTAAATTCAATTTTTTGAAAACACCATCCAAGGCTTTATTTAATTTTCCTTCAATATAACGCTTGTTTGAGGGAACATTACCAACCGACTTCCAGTTTTCAATAAAGGATTTAACGGTTGCTAAATCTGTTTCCTTGTCACCAGATAATTCCAAGGTTTTCAATTCCTCAAGCAATTGCACTTTTTTGGTAAAAGCTTCATTGCCTTCCGCGTTTACGGCATCTTTAGCCTTGTGCAAACGGTCAAAATAATAGTTGCAAGCTGTTTTAAACTGTTTCCAGATTTTATCACTATTCTTCCGAGGTACATGACCAATTTTCTTCCAATCGCTTTGAATTTTCTTCATTAAAGCTGTAGTGCTTTCAAAATCCTCACTATCTTTATTGTCTTCTGCTATTTGAATTAAATCCATTTTCTTTTGAAGATTATCAAACTGCGATTTCTTTAAATTTTTATAAAAAGCATTTTTCTTGCGATTAAAGTTTCTTACTGCATCTTTAAATTTTGCCCAAGTTTCCTCATTTACCTTAATAGGCACTTTTCCAGCACTGAAAAATAAATTGCGAAATTGCTCCACATCTTTAATGCTATTTTGCCAACCATTATGTGAATCAGCTCCTTTTTCACTGATTTTGTTGATCTGAAGAATTATTTCATTTTTAACTTCTAAATTCTTCTCGTAAACTTGATCTAATTCAGCAAAATAAACTTGGCGCCTGTCATGAATGGTTTTCGTGGCAGCTTTAAAACGGTCCCATACGGCTTCACGATGTTCCTTATCAACAGGGCCCAATTCTTCCTTCCACATTTTATGTAGCACCTGTAACTCTCTAAATGCACGATTTAAATCTTCGTCTTTTGCTAACTCTTCAGCACGCTCAATAATTTTTAATTTCTGATCTAAATTATGTTTGAAATCTAAATCCCGTAAATCCCGATTTAAATGTAGAAAATCATAAAAAACCTCAACATGATGATGGTAACTATTCCAAGCATTATTGTATTTGTCACGTGGAATTGGGCCAGCCGTTTTCCAACGATCTTGGAGTTCCTTAAAGTGTTTATAGGTAGTATTTATATTTTCCTCATCATTAAATAATCCTTTTATTTCTTCAATAATTTGAAGCCTATTGGCTAAATTATCTTTTAGGTTATTTTCTATGTTTTTATGATGCGTGTGTAGTTTGCCTTTGTAATCTTTGTATATATCTTTAAAACGTTTTTGCAGCGGACTGGAAAAAAAGAAATCGATTTCATTTCCGCCTTCGTTTAAAAATTCTTCCTTTTTCTCGTCTAGTAAAGTGTTAAACTGCGATTTAAATTCCGAACGAATTTCCTCTACTTGCTTTTTAATGGCTTGCACTTTATGGTTTGTAACCAAATGTTCCAGCTCCTTCACCAAGGCTTCCATAGACATTTTATCATAGTCTTTTTCTTCAATATGATGCCTGTCTGCATTGCCTTCATCCTCGGCGTCTTCCGCATTGGATTCTTCAATCTCATTAATGACTTCATCATGATCTTCGGTAACCGTTTCTGCTGCTTTTTCAGTTTCATTTGCTGTTTCAGCTTCTACAGGTATTTCTATTTTTTCTATGGCTTCTGAAGGTGATGATTCATTTGCAACGTCCTGGTTTTCTTGAACGTTTTCAGTAGTTTCCGGTTGTAACTCTTCTGGTTTTCCATCTGCTTTTGGCAGGTTATCGTGCTCTGACATTTTGTAAATGTGTTAGTTTTTTAAAATAACTCTAGCGTTAAAGATAACAACAACTACAATAACTACAAAAGGTTAACCCGTATTAATGTTACAAATGGTGTAATTAGTATGTGTTCCAAATACGCCATGCTTTCTCTGCTTGGAATTTCAACATTTGTAAACCGTTAATGGTAGTCGCGTTTTTAAGGTTGCCATATTTTAAAAACTGGGTCTCTTCAGGATTGTAAATTAAATCGTAAAGAATGTGGTCTTTTGTAAGAAATTCATACGGGAGGTTAGGAGCGTCCGTGATATTTGGGAAGGTTCCTAAAGGCGTGCAATTTATTATAATTAAATGCTTGGAAATGGTAGCTCCCTTTAATTCATTATAAGTTAAATATTCAGGATTTTCACGTGTTCTAGACACAAATTTGTAGGATATGCCTAATTCATCCAATGTAAAAGCTATGGCTTTACTAGCGCCTCCTGTTCCTAAAATTAAGGCATGTCTATGAGTAGGCCGTACATGTGGTTTTAATGATTTTTTAAAACCATAACAATCCGTATTATAACCTACTAATTCACCTTTTTTAGTGCGTTTTATGGTATTTACAGCACCTATTTTATGTGCTTTTTTGTGGAGCTTATCTAAATAAGGAATAATGGTTTCTTTATAAGGAATCGTCACATTTAACCCGACTATTTCAGTACTTTCAAAAATGCTTAAAACGTCTTCAATATTTGGGATATCAAAATTTTCATAAGAGGCGTCTGTAATAGCTTCCGACGAAAATTTATTGGAGAAATAATTTTGAGAGAACGAATACGAAATATTCTTACCAATTAATCCGAATTTACGCATGTTGTTTCTGTGTTTTTTGTCCGTAAAATTCCAAGGCTAAGACAATGGCAATTCCAAGAATTATATAAACTAAAGCCAAATAGGTTTCCGTGTTCATTTCCGGGAAATAGCGTTCGTAATTTTCAATAATTTTCTTTCCCGAAGAATCTAATAAAGCGGTTCCATCTGTCTGTAATTTGAAGAGCGTTTTTTTCCAAGGCCAAACCACGCCTAATGATCCGACTATGAATCCAATAATTGTTGCCAATGTAATACTTTTATAATGTTTCAGGATGTAACTTAATACATGCGAAAAGGTAACGAGACCCACTACAGAACCTAGGGTAAATACGGTTAATATTTTAAGCATGCGAATACGAGCGGCATTTTCTATAAAACTGAAATCCCCTTGAATAACTTCTGCAAAGGTATCAAACAAGGCATTTACAGAATCCACTAATAATAACACATAGTTACCTAATAAAATAAGTATAAAGGAGCCAGAAAATCCTGGAAGTGTCATGCCTGATACACTAATAATGCCGCAGAAAAATACAAACCATAAATTATCATTTTCCATTGCTGGATCTAAAAAGCTGATGCTTACACCTAAAATAATTCCGATAGCAAGTGCTACATAGGTTTTAAAATTCCAGTCTTTAAAATCCTTACTGATGTAATAAATGGAGCCAATAATCATACCGAAAAACACACTCCAAACATAGAGTTCATAATGTTTTATAAGGTAATCCAGTACTTTAGAAATACTAAAATAACTGATAATCATTCCTAAAAAAAGTAAGCTTAAAAACCGCCCATTTATATATTGATAGAAACTTTTAAACCGTCCGTTAATTAATAGTTTAAAAGCCTTTCGGTTAATTTTTTGAAGGGAATAAATAAACTCTTCATAAAAACCAGCAACAAAAGCAACTACACCTCCAGAAACTCCAGGGACCTTATTAGCAGCTCCCATTCCCAACCCTTTTAAGATTAAGAAAATTTTATCGGTGAAGGTTCGTGTGCTTTGCATTACTTGACTTTTTTACCGATGCGTTCTAGAATAAAAATAGTTAAGAATCCCGTAATCATAAGGATAACGGCTGGCACTAATTGCGGATCCAATCCGTTGTTTTGAATGGAATACATATTAGGTAAAATACTGGTTTCCGAAATCACTTTAAACGAATCAAAGTCGGTTATCTGCTGCTGATAAATGGTTAAATTCCCGAATGTTGTAATGTCCGATAATGGCGTTACTAGTCCAGATGTTTTCTCCATAACTAAATCGGTTAATTTCCATGGCCAAACCTTATTTAAAGAACCAAAAATAAAACCTGTTAATAGGGCTAACGTGATGTTGTGATAATTTTTAAACAACCATTTTAATACGTGACTAAAACTTAATAAACCAACTAAAGCACCACCAGCAAAAAGGGCAATCCGCTGTAAATCGAAATCGTGAAAAGCATCACTTAATGTTTTATAAGCGCCTAATATTAGAAGTATAAACGAACCGGAAATACCTGGTAAAATCATGGCGCAAATAGCAATAGCCCCTGCAATAAATAAAAAGTAAGGCGATTCATTACTTGCCGAAGATGGTAATGTTGTAATGTAAAACGCTAAAACGGTTCCAATAATTAGTGCTAAAACGGTGGGTAAATGCCACTTATTTATTTGTTTTCCTACAAAATAAATACTTGCAATAATGAGTCCGAAGAAAAACGACCAAATTAAAACGGGGTGATATTCTATCAGGTATTTTGCCAAACGCATGAAGGATACAAAGCTGACAATAATTCCGAGTAATAATGCGACTAGAAAATTACCATTAAATGCTTTCCAAAAGGCAGAAAAGCCAGACGTTTTAAGCGTTTTAAACAGGCCTAAATTAACATTACTAATGGTTGTAATTAATTCTTCATAAATACCAGAAATAAAGGCAATGGTTCCACCGGAAACACCAGGAACTGCATCAGCTGCTCCCATAGCCATTCCTTTAAGCGTAATTAGTAAATAGTCGGATAAACGTCTTTGCATGATTTAATTTTAAGTACAAGAAACCAAAGGTAAATAAATAAAATCAGACGTGTAACTTATAGTTTTGCTTTTAGCAGCGATTTTACGGGTTGCGATTTGTAAATACTTGGAAAAAGTTCCTCAATAATAAATACGAATTCCGCATTAAAACGCAAACCATTCTTTAAATGATAGGAACCTTTTTCAGTTTCTGAAAGCATATAGTTTAAACCAGCTAAACGGAATTCAATCTCCGCATTTTCTGGATAGAATTCAGAAGCTTGAATAAAATTATAAATGGCCGCCTCGGTTTCACCTAATTTATGTAAAATATCGCCTCGGGTTAACCAGGTATTCAGCTCATGATTGCCTAATTCTAAGGCTTTTTTATAGCCGCGTTCTGCTTCTTCTAAAAGATGTAAACGTTCATTAATTTGCGCGTATAACTTCCAATAATGGACATTGTCGCTATCAATATTAATGGCTTTATTAATGTAGTAAAGCGATTTTTGAAAATTTTTCTGACGGTTATAAAATTTAGTTATCGCAATCCAACCTTTATCTAAAAGTGGATCTTCTTCAACTGTTTTATAGAAATATTGAACAGCTAAATCGTTATCTCCTAATTTTTGATGGCATAAACCAATGCGTAATAAGGCAAAGGAAGTAGGATCGTCCAAAGTAAGTGTAATGCTGTAATTTTCAATAGCTTCCGGGAAGCGTTTTAATTTTTCAAGAACTTTTCCTTTCTCTAGGTAAGCACCAATAAAGCGATCGTCTGAAATAATAGCGAAATCGAAAGCTGTTAGCGCTTTTTCATAATCTTTTAAATCGTAATATTGTTTGCCCAATTGATGCCACGCTACTTCACTATATGGATTCTTTTCTAAAAACATATTTAAATACGTGATGGCTTCTTCGTGTTGCTCTAAAAAGTCAAAACAATAAATCATATTGTGCATGGCTGAATAATCTTCCAAATCAGATTCCAAACATTTCATGAAATTGGTTTTAGCTTCTTCAAACTGATCTAAAAACAAATGTTCCATACCAATCAATGAATAAATATCAATTGGATCCTCGGTAAGTTTTAATGCTTTTTCTAGAACTTCAATTGCCTTTCTATGATCGTCACGTTTGGATAGAATATTAGCTTTTTGGATATAGATTTCCTCATTTAATGGTTCTAATAAATAGAGTTCATTAATTAGAGCATCGGCTTTTTCTAAATCGTTTTCAAAGACGAATATTTCGACTTTAAACAATTTTAAATTCGTAGATGTGGGATGTTGCTGTAAACCCAGCTTTATAGCTTTTTTGGCCAAAGCAATTTTACCATGATTCAGATAATGATGAATGATATTCTCAAATTCTTCGGAATCGAAAAACAAAATATGGTTCGTTTTTAACATCGATTCGAATCGGGTAAGGGATATTTTATTGTTGTCGTTTGGACGTAACTCCATAAGCTAATTTATATAGTTTTTCCTTGAATAAATGTAAGGCTCTAATTGGCGTTGCAGCCCAAAAGGTTTAAATGTTTTTAACAAAGTAATCAACAATTAAGCCATAATTTGAGCTTAAATACTGTGAAACAGGTTTTTATCCTGCTTGATTTCTTTGAATATCATCCAGAATAGTCGTAATTATTTGACAACCTTTCATGATTTCTGCGTTACTGATGGTTAAAGGTGGTGTGATTCGAATAGCTTTTGTTTCAAATAGCAACCAGAACAGTATAAGTCCGGCCTCTTGCGCTTTTAAAACGACTTGGTTTGTAATGTCTGCAGAAGGTGTTAGGGCAGCTAGCATTAAGCCTCGCCCGCGAATTTCGGTTATCAGTGGATGTTTGAGATGTTTTTTAATCAGTGCTTCTTTTTCTAAAGTTGCTTCCATTAAATTGGATGATACGACTTCAAGTAGGGTAGCGTGTGCTGCTGCTGCAATTACGGGATGTCCACCAAATGTGGTAATGTGTCCTAATTTCGGGTTGGCTTGTAGGAGTTTCATCAAATCAGTTGAAGCCGTAAAAGCACCAATTGGCATGCCACCGCCTAAACCTTTTCCGGTAACTAAAATATCCGGAATACAGTTATAATGTTCAAAGGCAAATAATTTTCCAGTTCTACCAATGCCTGGTTGAATTTCATCTAAAATCAATAATGCACCAACCTCTTGACAACGTTTTTTTACTTTTTCCAGATAGCCGTTTTTTGGTTCAATAAAACCGGCGCCTCCTTGAATGGTTTCTAAAATAACACCAGCTGTTTTGGTGGTGATATTTTGAATATCAGCCTCATTATTATAAGCGATAAAACGTACATCTGGAACTAATGGACGAAATGCTTTTTTGCGTTCTTCAAAACCCATAACACTTAAGGAACCCATAGTATTTCCATGATACGCGTGGTGGGCCGAAATAATTTCGCTTCTTCCGGTTGCGCGTTTAGCTAATTTTAAAGCACCTTCTACAGCTTCCGTTCCTGAATTTGTTAAATAGGTATTTTGTAAGGATTCAGGTAAGTGTTCAGCCAATAATTTAGTAAGTGCCACAGCCGATTCTTGAATGTATTCGCCATAAACCATGACATGCAAATACTTGTCCAATTGTGTCTTAATGGCTGCTATAACTTTGGGATGTTTATGTCCTAGAGTACAAGCAGAAACACCTGCAACAAAATCTAAAAAAGCCTTGTTGTTTGTATTATAAATATAGGAACCTTCTGCATGAGATACTTCCATAGCTAAAGGGTGTGGCGATGTTTGCGCCTGATATGTATAGAAATCTGTTTTCACAATTAATTATCATCTGAATTGATCCCGGTTCCAATACTCGGTTTTTTCTTTGGGTTTTCTTTAATTTCCTTTTTCTCGTCTTTATCAGGATTTAAAGCTTCGTCTGGAATATTTCGAGATACTTTTGATTTTTTTACATCGTTAATCTCGGTTGGAACTGCCGTTTTGTTAGTGTTTTTATCAGCTTTTTCAACCCGCTTTAATAAGGCGTCATCAAAAAATTCTTCTTGAGGTACATAATCCTCAAGCCCCTTTATTTTAGGTAGATTAAGTGGCGGATCGTCACTAAATAAATCTTCCACACTTTTTGGGCGTTCCTCATCACGCCATACAAACCCTCTTAACAATCGACCGTTTTCTGGGAACTGTGTTTCGGGTGTTGTTACAGCATCCGGTTGCTTGAATCGAATAAATTGTTCAATATCACCATCGGCAAATAGGATTGAAATGCTACCTGATTTGGCTTTGTCAATACCAATTAATTCCTGCTCGTCATTACGCGCATAATAAATGGATTCGGCATTTTTATCAATATCTACTTGACGCAAATTATTTTCATCATTAAATAAACCAACTAAAGTTTTTCCTTTAACCTGATTATAGCCATCTTCACTAATAGTATCTCTACTAACAACAAAGGCATTTTCAAAAACAAAAAGGGAATCTATTTTTTCCGTTTCTGGATTGGATTTTATGTGAATGGTATCACCCGTCATTTGGTTTTGAAGATTCCAAAGAACCGGGTCTCGACGCTTGGCAAAGGCATCTTGAGACCCTAATCGTCTTAAATTAATTAACTGGGTTAAACCCGACGCATGGTTAACATGTACCGAATCTGCTTTACCACTCATATCCGATTTATAGAACTTCGCATTTCTAAATCCGCGTGTAATTCGTTTTTCTGGTTTTCCTGTAACCATCAAGGTGTCCGCATGCATATATATAGAATCGTTTTCTTGAACCGTAATAGCTAATGCACGTTTGGTAATAAACACCGAATCCTTCGCTTTATAAATTTCGGCATAATGGCCTTTTATTATGCTTTTATTAATGGTATCTGTGACTTTAATATTATTAGTAGCAGAGGCAAAACTGCGGGTGTTATCAAAATACATACTATCGCCTTCAAAAATACGGTTGTCATAATCTATACGCGTTTTTTTAATGCCATAACCTGTTTTGTTTTCGGTATCATAAAACCCTTTTTCGCAATAGGTTTTACTTTCATCGGTTACAATAGTGGATGGTCCATATAAATAGGCGTGACCGGTTTCTGAATAGAAATCTAGTTGATTGGTATTAATCACGTAATCTGGATTATCCAAAACCACATTATTTACAAATTGGTATTTTTTAGCGTTCATATAATAGCGGCCAATTTGGCTGGTAATGGTTCCCGAAGAATCACGCACCACACGACCACCACTTTTATAATACGATTCCTGTTTAACACGATCAAAATAAAGGGTATCTGTTGTTAAAATGGAGTTTGGTTCTTCCAGTTCTACTTTGCCACTGGCAAATGCTAGTTGGGTTTTTCCGCTATATTCTACATATTCGGATTTCATGTTTATGGTATCACCTTGTTTCATGGTGACGTTTCCGTAGGCTTCCACGAAGTTTTCATTACTATACAAATTGGCTTGATCGCACCACATGTCTATACCTTCGTGAATAACATGCACTTGACCGGAATCATCACGTGTCATGACTTTTAAACCAGGTTCTACGGCATCATCAAAGTTTAAAAAACCCGAATAAACAATTTGAATTTGCTTTTGCTCTTGGGCTGATGCTGATGTAAATACTAACAAGCAGCAGATGAATAAGCTATATATAAGGATTGATTGTTTCAAATTATAAAATTTGCCTCAAAAATAATGATAAAAATGAAGTGATGGGTTTGTTTGTGAAATTTTTAATAGAAATTGAGCGTTAACAAAAAAACCTGTCAAGAAATTTATCCTGACAGGTTTCGTTTTTTTATAAGATGCTTCGCTCTATTTTAAATGATACTTCAATCGTAAAAATAGAACTTACATAAAAATCGTCTGTTTTCTATCTGGTCCAACAGAAACTACAGTAATGGGAATTTCTAATTCTTTTTCCAAGAAAGCGATATAATCGTTCAATTCTTTTGGGAATTGCGATTTTTCAGTCATTTTGGTTAAATCGTCTTTCCAACCAGCGAAATCTGAATAGATAGGTTTAATATTTTCAGGTTCTATATTATAAGGTAAATGCGTAATGGTTTCACCTTTATATTCGTAAGCTGTACAAATTTTAAGTGTTTCAAATCCGGAAAGGACATCGCCTTTCATCATCATTAATTTGGTAACACCATTTACTTGACAAGCATATTTTAAAGCCACTAAATCCAACCAGCCACAACGTCTAGCACGACCAGTAACGGCGCCAAATTCACGACCTATTCTAGCCATATCTTCGCCAACTGTATCAAACAATTCTGTTGGAAATGGACCAGAACCAACACGGGTTGTATAGGCTTTAAAAATACCATAAACATCGCCAATTTGATTTGGCGCCACACCTAAACCAGTACAAGCACCAGCAGCAGTTGTGTTGCTAGAGGTTACAAAAGGATAGGTCCCGAAATCGATATCTAACAGCGAACCTTGAGCACCTTCGGCTAAAATAGTTTTACCTGCTTTTTGGGCTTGGTATAAATATTCTTCTGAATCAATAAATGTTAATTCCTTTAAGCGCTCTATTGCTTCAAAAAATTCAGTTTCTAATTCTTCTAAATCATATTCAATCTTCACATTGTAAAAGTCAATCATGGCTTCATGCTTATTAGCAAGCGCACGATATTTATCTTTCCAGTCAACCAATTCTAAATCGCCAACACGAATACCATTTCTACCTGTTTTGTCCATATAAGTTGGGCCAATACCTTTTAAAGTCGAACCAATTTTAGCCTTCCCTTTGGAGGTTTCGCTGGCGGCATCCAACATACGGTGCGTTGGTAAAATAATATGTGCTTTTCTAGAAATGATTAATTTCTTTTTATAATCAATGTTAAATTGATCAAGTCCTTCTAATTCTTTTACAAACACAACAGGATCAATCACCACACCATTACCAATGACATTTATGGAATCGTCGTGAAAAATTCCAGAAGGAATCGTTCGTAAAACGTGTTTAATACCATCAAATTCCAAGGTGTGCCCAGCATTTGGTCCGCCTTGAAAACGGGCAATAATGTTGTAGTTGGAGGTTAAAACATCAACAATTTTTCCTTTGCCTTCGTCTCCCCATTGTAATCCTAGTAGTAAGTCTACTGCCATGTTGTAAAATATTATTTAGTTGTTTTCTTGTTGCCGTAAAAGTAGAGTGAATGATTTGTGATTTCAATATCAAAAACTTCTTCAATTGTTTTCTTTATAGATTGAATTCGCGGATCGCAGAACTCGATTACTTCTCCTGTATCTGTTAAAATAACATGGTCATGTTGCTTATCAAAATACGATTTTTCATAATGTGCCTGATTTTGCCCAAATTGATGTTTACGCACCAAACCACATTCTAAAAGAAGTTCAATAGTGTTGTATAAGGTTGCACGACTAACACGATACTTTTTGTTTTTCATGTTCAAGTACAACGATTCTATATCAAAGTGTTCTTCGCTATTATAAATTTCTTGTAAAATAGCATAGCGTTCTGGTGTTTTACGGTGCCCTTTATCACTTAAAAAGGCTGTAAACACATTCTTAACTATCTCCTGGTTTTTTGTATCGGTTTTAACGCTCATAATCGGCTGCAAATTTACACATATTTTTAAACTCTTTGTACTTTATCAATACCATTAATTTTTTTTAGGTTATCCATCAGCTTTTTCAAGATATTATTGTTTTGAACAACCACATTTATTTTACCTGAAAAAATCCCGCCATCACTTTCAAAACTAATGCTTTTCATGTTTACATGCATGTTGGATGAAATAACTTTCGTAATCGTATTTACTAATCCCAAATTATCAATACCAGATAAAATAATTTGTGCTGGAAATTCTTGTTGTGATGAATCTATCCATTTGGCCGTCATAATGCGGTAGGCATAATTAGACTGTAAGCTTACAGCATTTGGACAGTTTTTTTTATGAATTTTTAATCCATCATTAATGGTTAAGAATCCAAAAACAGGATCCCCAGGAATTGGATTGCAACAATTGGCAAATTTATAGTCTAGCTTTTCTTCTTCTTTTCCAAAAACTAATAAATCATATTTAGAAGTTATTTCATCTTTTTCAAGTTCTTCCTTTGGAATATTAGGCTTTCTAGAGATTTTGTTTTTAATATAACTCATGAAAGCATTGCTTCGGGATGATGCAAACTCCTTGAGCATGGTATTATCAATAGACCCTGTACCAATGCGGTAAAACAAATCGAGACTCGTTTTAAGTTTGAAGAAATTTACCAGTTCATTGACAGATTTCTCATCCAACACAATTTTTAATTGTTTTAATTTCCGACGAAGAATTTCCTTACCATCTTCAGCAACTATTTTCTTGTCTTCTTTTAAAGCTGATTTTATTTTACTGCGTGCTTTTGCCGTAGTGGCATAATCCAGCCAGTTTGGATTAGGTTTGGCATTTTCGGCAGTTAAAATATCCAACCGATCACCACTTTTTAATTCGTGACTTAAGGGAACTAGTTTTCCATTTACTTTGGCACCACGTGTTTTCATGCCAACTTCGGTGTGGATGCTAAAGGCAAAATCTAGAGGCGTGGCACCTTTTGGAAGCGATTTTAAATCGCCTTTTGGTGTGAAAACAAAAATTTCTTTGGAGTAGAGGTTAAGTTTAAATTGCTCTACAAAATCAATAGCATTTGTTTCTGGGTTTTCTAACGTTTCTTGTAATTTGGAAATCCAGCTATCAATACTATCATCTTCATTCTCGCTGCCTTCTTTGTACTTATAGTGCGCGGCATAGCCTTTTTCGGCTATTTCATTCATACGTTCGCTTCGGATTTGCACTTCTACCCAACGACTTTTTGGGCCAACAACGGTAATGTGTAGGGCTTCGTAACCCGTAGATTTTGGGGAGGAAATCCAATCGCGTAAACGGATAGGGTTGGGGCGAAAATGATCCGTTACAATGGAATATATTTTCCAAGCTAGAAATTTTTCGTTTTCAGGATCACTTTTATAAATGATTCGTACCGCAAATTTGTCATAAATCTCATCGAAAGAAACACCTTGATTTAAAATTTTCTTACGGATGGAGAAAATGGACTTCGGTCTCCCTTTTATTTCGTAATTTAATTGTTCCTTATCCAAAGAGGTCGAAATTACTTTACTAAACTCCTTGATATAGAGGTCCTGGTCCTCTTTACTTTCTTTTATTTTGTTGAGAATATCAAAATACACTTCCGGTTCGGTGTATTTTAACCCTAAATCTTCTAATTCAGTTTTAATGTTATACAGCCCAATTCGGTGTGCAAGAGGTGCATATATATAGAGGGTTTCTGAAGCAATTTTAATCTGTTTATCCGCTCGCATAGAATCCATGGTCTGCATATTGTGCAAGCGATCTGCAATTTTAATAATGATAACCCGAACGTCATCATTTAAAGTCAGTAGCATTTTCCTGAAATTCTCCGCCTGCATGGAAACATCCATATCTGTGTCCTTATTCAGCGAGGATATTTTAGTTAAACCATCTACAATTTTAGCAACGGTTTCACCAAATTGGTCTTCAATATCTTTAATGGTGTAACGCTCGCTGTCTTCAACAACATCGTGTAATAGTGCGGCGGTAATGGATGTGGCATCTAGCCCAATTTCTTTGGCAACTATTTTAGCAACAGCAATAGGATGAAAAATATAAGCTTCGCCAGATTTTCTGCGCTGATCTTTATGTGCATCCACAGCCACATCAAAAGCTTTTCTAATTAGAATTTTATCTTCTTTAGAAAGCGTTTGATAGCTTACGCTCAGTAATTCGCGATATGCTTTGGTAATTTTGGCATTTTCCTTTTCGATGTCAATTTCTGTCATAAAAATAAAAATAGTATAAAGAATTTTAGTTTACAATAATTGGCTGTTTATTTTTTGCGGATTACAGCCGTTTCATTTTCGGCAAAACTTTTAAAATTTTTTAAATAAGTTTTTGTTTGATTTATAAAGGTTTTAGGCATAACTAAAAGCATCATACGCATTTTAAAATTGGTTGGAATATATTCGTTCCTTGAAGTCCATACGATCTCTGAAACTGAAATGGCCTTAAAATAATTTTCTTGAATGTTATAAAGCCCATTGCTTTCATAGGTAAAATGCAACTTATGCGGTAATTTGCTTTCAGAAATAGTTTGAATTAAAAAGAAAGGCTTTTTATTTAACACATAATGTAGCTGTATTTTAGAGCCTGTTTCACCTGGCGTGCCGTAAATATGATCATAATGAGTAAGTCCCTCTTGCCAGTGTTTTAAATTTTCCACATTATTAAATTTACAGATAAATGCTTTTAAACTTAAATTAATGTGTATTTCAGATGTGTATGTCATGCACAATAGGAGTTTGTATAAATAAAGATACAATTATTATTGGTTTTGGTATCTATTAATTCCACATACTAAAAAACTTTATTATCCGTTTGTAATGCCACTTGTATTATGGGTTAATATTCCTATTTTTGCAAGAATTCAAAAAACAAATTTCTGATGTTTAGATCTATATATGTTTTAATATGCTTCGTTGTTTTTGCTGCTACCCAAGCGCAAACTACTGATAAACCTGTTTTGTTTACGGTTGCGGATACACCCGTTTATTCGGAAGAATTTATTCGAATATTTAATAAAAATCTAGATTTAGTAAAAGATGAGTCTCAAAAAGATGTGGATTCGTATTTGGAGCTATTCATAAATTATAAGTTGAAAATAAAAGAAGCACAAGCAAAAGGTCTGGATACCATGCCAACCTATGTTCGTGAATTGAGTAACTATAAATCCCAATTGGCTAAAAATTATTTAACCGACACGAAAGTTACGGATGCACTTGTAGAAGAGGCATACCATCGTACAGCCAATGAGGTAAAAGCGAGTCATGTGTTAATTCGTTTGGACGAAAATGCTTCACCACAAGACACCTTAAAAGCTTATAATGAATTATTGAAATTGCGCGATCGAATTTTAAAGGAAGGTTTTCAGCCTGTTCAAAAGGAGGTTCATAACGGAAAAACTGTATATGCTGAAAATTTAGGTTATTTCTCCGCGTTTAAAATGGTGTATGATTTTGAAAACGCTGCCTATACTACCAAAGTGGACGATGTTTCCATGCCTTTTAAAACACGTTTTGGATACCATATTGTTTTAGTGGAAGATGCAAGACCATCCAGAGGTGAACGCACGGTTGCACATATTATGATAAATAATAAGCGTGATGATAAATTGGAAGACGCTGAAACACGTATTCATGAAATTTATAAAAAAATACAGCAAGGTGAATCGTTTGAGTCTCTAGCAAAACAGTTTTCTGAAGATCGAAGCTCATCAGAAAACGGTGGAAAATTAGCTGCTTTTAGTGGTGGGCAATTAAGCTCTACAGAATTTGAAGATGTGGCATTTGGACTAAAAAATGAAGGAGACATTTCAGCACCTTTTGAAAGTAGTTTTGGATGGCATATTATCAAATTATTAGATAAATCTGAAGTAGCAGATTTTAATACCATGAAATCTGAATTAGAAGCGCGTGTAAAGCGGGATTCACGTTCGCAATTAATAAATACGTCCATTGTTAATACCTTAAAAGAACGCTATAATGTAAAGGATAATCCAGAAGCTTTAGCGTATTTTGAGTCTATTATGAATGAAGGGTATTTTTTAGGTTCTTGGAAATTGCCAGAAGATTTTACAGCTGCCAAAACCTTGGTGGTTATTGATGCCAAAACAATTACATACGATGATTTTGGTCAGTACCTTTTTAAAAATCAACGTAGAGCAATATCCAGAAAACCGTTTAATGCTATTGTAAAAGAAAACTACGATGCTTTTTTAAATGCGAATTTAATACAGTACCAAGAAGATAATTTGGAAAATGAAAGCGAAGATTTTGCAAACATCGTCACAGAATATCGTGATGGTTTATTGTTATTTGATTTAATGGAGACTGAAATATGGAATGCATCAAAAACAGATTCGGTGGCATTACAAGCCTATTTTAATGCTAATAAAAACAAATACAATTGGCGTAAGCGAATAGATGCTGATGTGGCCTCGTCATCCAATAAAAAGGTTATAAAAAAGGCTCAAAAAATGTTGGAAGCTGGCCAGTCACCAGAAGCCATTAAAGAAGCTTTAAATACAAATGGCGTTGTTGACGTCATATTTACATCCGGAATTATGGATAAGGAACACCAAGCCGTTACCGCGGATATGAGTTTTGAAAAAGGTGTTTCTAAAATTTATCGTCATGATGCAGCTTATGTTGTAGCAAATGTAAAAGAAGTTTTACCCGAATCACCAAAAACCTATGAGGAAGCCAAAGGCCAAATTATAAGCGATTACCAGATTGTTAAGGAAAAACAATGGCTAGAATCTTTAGAACAGAAATACCCTGTGAAAGTTAATGAGTCAGTTTTAAAAAACGTTAAAGCTGAATTAAAAAACAATTAATTGAAACACGCCTATTTTAGCATATTAATGAGTGCCTTTTTGCTCGTGTCTTGTGAATATTTTTACAAACATGAAGTTGAGCAAACAGCAGTGGCACGTGTTAATGATGTTTTTTTATATACTGATGATTTACAACATTTGTTCACCGAAAATATGAGTTCAGAAGACAGTCTACTACGTGTAAATAATTTTATTACACGTTGGGCTACCCAGCAATTGCTGGTTGCGGGCGCAGAATTAAATCTTAACGAAAAAAAACTTCAGGATTTTAATAGGCTGGCCAAACAGTATAAAAACGATTTATATGCAACTTCTTATTTAGATGCTTTAGTTCGTAAAAATATTGATACCGTTGTTACAGAAAGTGAAGCGGAAACATACTACACGAACAATCCGGATATTTTCACGCTTAAGGAGAACCTCATCAAGTTTAGATATATTCATGTGGATGAAAACCGATTGGATATAAACGATTTAAAAACCAAGTTTCAACGGTTTGATGCAGATGATAAAAGGGAATTGGATTCCATAGCCATTCAGTTTAAATCCTATTCATTAAACGATTCAATTTGGATTAAAGTAACGCAAGCCATCAAAAAAATACCAGTAGTTACAACTGAAAATAAAAATGAATTGTTAAAAAAATCTAATTTTATACAACTCAAAGATTCATTAGGCCTATATTTGATGCAAATTGAAGATGTTTTAGAACGTAACAGTGCGGCGCCATTGGAATATATTAAACCAACAATAGACCAAATTGTTATCAATAAACGAAAATTAGAACTCATTAAAGAATTAGAAAAAGATATTACAAAAGATGCTATTAAAAATAAACAATTTGAAATCTACAATTAGTCGTATGCGCCATATATTTACTGTATTAGCTATACTTTTTTCTGTTGCTATTCAGGCTCAAGAAATTATTGAAGATGAAGCACCAGCTGCTCAAAAGAAAGTAGATACAACCTTAACATCTGGAGCACAAAAAATTGACGGTGTAGCGGCAGTTGTTGGAGAATACGTGATATTAGATTCTGATGTGGATGCTAATATTATTCAACTAAAAGCACAAGGTGCTTCTTTAGATGGCGTAACACGTTGTCAACTATTTGGCAAATTAATGGAAGATAAGCTTTACGCGCATCACGCTGTGCAAGATAGTATTGTCGTGTCAGATGCTGAAATTCGTTCCAATGTAGACTACCAATTACAACAGTTCTTGGCGCAATCAGGAAAAACCATGGAGGAACTTCTGGAATTATATAGTCATCCAAATGAAAAAGCCTTCAGAGATGAAATGTATGAAATTAATAAGAGTCAGAAATTAGCAAGTGAAATGCAAAAAAAGATTCTTGATGGGATTGAGATTACTCCAGAAGAAACACGCCAATTTTTTAATCAGATTCCAAAGGACGAACGTCCAACATTTGGTACAGAATTAAAAGTATCTCAAATTGTAATAGAGCCGAAAATATCAGAAGAAGAAAACCAACGGGTTATCAATCAATTAAAGGAATTTAAAGCCGATGTTATAGAAAATGGTGCAAACTTCCGCTCGAAAGTGGTGTTGTATTCAGATGATAAAGCCTCTATTCCCCAAGGTGGAATGTACACGTTAAACAGGAAACAACCACGAATGGTTAAAGAGTTTCGTGAAGTAGCCTTTTCATTACAAGAAGGTGAAATCTCCGATCCGGTGAAAACAGAATATGGTTACCATATTATATATTTAGAAAAAATTAGAGGACAAGAGTTTGACGTACGTCATATTTTGTTAATTCCTAAAGTATCCGATGCAGCAGTGGCAGAAGCACGTGAGAAATTAACGAAAATCAGACAGCGTATAGTGGATGGTGATATTAGTTTTGCAGATGCAGCTCGAGAGTCAAGTGATGAAAAGGAAACACGCAGTGAAGGCGGATTTTTAATTAATCCAGAAACACAAGATTATAATTTCGAATTAACAAAGATTGATCCTGAAGTATATGGACAAATTCAAGATTTAAAGGAAGGGGATGTCAGTTTGGTACTTACGGATCAAGGACGATCTGGAAATGTGAAATTTAAGATTATGATGGTAAGCGATCGTGTTGAGGAACATGTTGCTGATTATGCACGCGATTATTTAAAAATTAAAGAACTAGCACTTAACGAAAAACGCATTAGAGCTATTGATAAATGGCAAAATGAAAAAATCATGGATACCTATATTAAAATAAATAATGAATATAGAGATTGTGAATTTTCTAGTAACTGGTTAAAACAATAAATATGTCTGATGTTGTTGCAATTGAAAGCTTCGTAAAAAAATATAAACTATTAAAAACCGAGATTGCCAAAGTTATTATTGGTCAAGATGCGGTTGTTGATCAAATTCTAATCTCCATTTTTTCTGGTGGTCATGCCTTATTAATTGGTGTGCCTGGTTTAGCAAAAACGTTAATGGTTAATACCATTTCGCAAGCATTAGGACTTAATTTTAAGCGTATTCAATTCACACCAGATTTAATGCCTAGTGATATTCTAGGAAGTGAAATATTAGATGAAAACAGAAATTTTAAATTCATAAAAGGCCCTGTTTTCGCCAATATTATTCTTGCCGATGAAATTAACAGAACACCGCCAAAAACGCAAGCAGCTTTATTAGAAGCTATGCAAGAGCGCTCGGTTACTGTTTCAGGACATCATTATAAATTAGATTTACCTTACTTTGTTTTGGCAACGCAAAACCCTATTGAGCAGGAGGGAACGTATCCCTTACCAGAAGCGCAATTGGACCGATTTATGTTTGCTATTAATTTGGACTACCCAACCTTTGAGGAAGAAGTTGCTGTAGTAAAAGCCACCACTTCCGATGTTCAGAATACAGTGAATCCCTTGTTTACAGCACAAGAAATTGTGGATATCCAACACTTATTACGTCGTATTCCTGTGGCGGATAATGTGGTGGAATATGCAGTAAAAATGACGGGTAAAACGAGACCAAATAGCCCACAAGCAGCAGATTTAGTTAAAAACTACATAGATTGGGGAGCAGGACCTAGAGCCTCACAAAATTTAATTTTAGCTGCCAAGACGCATGCGGCAATTCACGGTAAGTTTTCGCCAGATATGGAAAACGTTCAAGCTGTAGCATACTCTATTTTTAAACACCGAATTATTAAGAACTATAAGGCAGAAGCGGAAGGTATTACCGAAGAACAGATTATTACCAGTTTATTTTAAGTCGTTCTAAATTAATTCATTTATAATATTTTCACCATTAATTGTTAAATTAATATTTTTTATACAAAAATTTTGATTTTAATGTGGTTATTTTCTTTAGAAGTGATATTTCCTTAAATATCCTTCAATGATAAGACGTTTTCGTTACATATTTTTTAATCTTCTTTAAAATTTGTATTTTTGCAGTCCCATTAGATTGGAGATAAAAAAGTTTATTCACTATTAAATATATAATATGGCATTCGATATTGACATGATCAAAAAGGTTTATGCAAATATGGCTGAACGTGTAGATAAAGCACGTGAAGTTGTTGGTAAACCATTAACACTTTCAGAAAAGATTTTATACGCACATCTTTGGGATGGTAATCCTACTAAAGCGTTTGTAAGAGGTAAAGATTATGTGGATTTTGCTCCAGACCGTATTGCATTGCAAGATGCTACGGCGCAAATGGCCTTATTACAATTTATGCAAGCAGGCAAAGCTAAAGTAGCTGTTCCTACAACTACGCATTGTGATCACTTAATTCAAGCGAAACAAGGTGCTGTACCAGATTTAAAGCGTGCAAATGAAACTAGTAATGAGGTGTTCGATTTTTTAGCCTCTGTTTCTAAAAAGTATGGTCTTGGTTTCTGGAAACCAGGAGCAGGTATTATTCACCAAGTGGTACTTGAAAATTATGCATTTCCCGGTGGAATGATGATTGGAACCGATTCACATACTGTTAATGCAGGTGGATTAGGAATGGTTGCCATTGGAGTAGGTGGTGCTGATGCTGTAGATGTTATGGCAGGAATGGCTTGGGAATTAAAATTCCCGAAGTTAATTGGTGTTAAATTAACAGGTAGCTTAAATGGATGGACATCTGCAAAAGATGTAATCCTTAAAGTGGCTGGAATCCTTACTGTAAAAGGTGGAACTGGTGCTATTGTTGAATATTTTGGCCCTGGCGCTAAAAATTTATCATGTACTGGTAAAGGAACAATTTGTAATATGGGTGCCGAAATTGGTGCGACTACATCTACATTTGGTTATGATGATTCCATGGAACGTTATTTACGTGCAACAGATAGAAATGATATTGCCGATGAAGCCAATAAAATCCGTGAGTATTTAACAGGTGATGATGAAGTATATGCATCTCCAGAGCAATATTTTGATCAAGTTATTGAAATTAATTTAGATACCTTACGCCCACATTTAAATGGACCTTTTACACCAGATTTAGCTACAGAAGTTGGTGAGCTTGGTGAAAAAGCAAGAAAAAATGATTGGCCTTTAAAAGTTGATTGGGGATTAATTGGGTCTTGTACGAACTCGTCTTACGAGGATTTAACCCGTGCAGCCTCCATTGCAAAGCAAGCGGTAGATAAAAATATTAAAGCAAAATCCGATTTTGGTATTAATCCAGGTTCAGAGCAAATTCGTTTTACGGCAGAACGTGATGGCGTTTTAAAAATATTTGAAGATTTAAACGCTACTATCTTTACAAATGCTTGTGGTCCTTGTATTGGACAATGGGATAGAAGTGATAGAAAAGGTGATGAAAAGAATACGATTGTACATTCTTTCAACAGAAACTTCTCAAAACGTGCCGATGGTAATCCAAATACGCATGCCTTTGTAGGTTCGCCAGAAATGGTTGCGGCTATCGCTATTTCAGGCCGTTTGGATTTTGATCCTATGAATGATACCTTACTAAACGAAGATGGGCAAGAAATTAAATTAGATGAACCAAAAGGTTTAGAGTTGCCACCTTTAGGATTTGATGTTAAAGAATCTGGTTATGTGGCACCAGTAGAAGATGGTAGTAAAGTAGATGTATCTGTTAATCCTAATTCAGAGCGTTTACAATTATTAGAGCCATTTACACCTATTGGAAATAAAATTACAGGTGCTAAATTATTAATTAAAGCTTTCGGGAAATGTACCACGGACCATATTTCTATGGCTGGACCTTGGTTGCGTTTTAGAGGACATTTAGATAATATTTCGAACAACATGCTTATTGGAGCTGTTAACGCCTTTGGTAAGAAAACAAACTTTGTTAAAAATCAACTAACAGGTGAGTATGGCGGTGTTCCAGATGTAGCAAGAGATTATAAAGCTAACGGCATTTACTCAATAGTTGTGGGAGACCATAATTATGGTGAAGGTTCATCTCGTGAGCACGCAGCTATGGAGCCAAGACACTTGGGTGTTGCCGCTGTTTTAGTTAAATCGTTCGCGCGTATTCATGAAACCAACTTGAAAAAGCAAGGTATGTTAGGTTTAACATTTGCTAATGAAAGTGATTACGATTTAATCCAAGAAGATGATACCATCAACTTCCTTGATTTAGATAGTTTTGCGCCAGATAAGCCATTAACATTAGAGTTTGTCCATGCAGATGGCTCTAAAGATGTTATAGTAACCAATCATACTTACAACCAAGCACAAATTGATTGGTATAATGAAGGTTCTGCTTTAAATTTAATTAAGAAAGAAAACAACGCTTAATATTTAAGTCTGTTTTAAATATTTAAACTCCTGATAATTTATTTTTTCAGGAGTTTTTTTTTGTTAGGATTCCGCAATGTTAGCGACAAATGAATTTTACTTGACACTATGAAGAAACCGAAGTTTACAACCAGTAATATTATTTTTATTATCGTGATTGCGTTGTTAATTATTCCACAAACACGACAGCCAATTCAAATCTTTTTACAGAAAGGCTTGGCAATGATTAGTCCTTCCCAAATTAGCGCTGATAAACGCGAGATTTTAGAATCCTACGAGAATTGGAAGCTAGTGGACTCAAAAGGAAATCTATTCGATTTTAAACAAGCCGAAGGAAAAGTGGTGTTTATTAATTTCTGGGCAACCTGGTGTCCGCCATGTATTGCTGAAATGCCAAGTATTGATAATTTATATGCCGATTATAAGGATCAGGTGGTTTTTCTATTAGTTTCAAATGAAAAATCTAAAACCATCACTGATTTCAAAAGTAAAAACGATTATAATTTCGAATTTTACCAATCGGTAACCAACACCCCAAAGCAATTTCATACTTCAAGTATTCCACAAACCTATCTTATTGATAAATCTGGGGCTATTGTAATGGATAAATCCGGTGCTGCAAACTGGAATAGTGATTCTGTGAGACAATTATTAGATGATTTGTTAGCGTCTGAATAATACACGGAAAAACGCATTAATAAAACGCCATGAAAACAGGGAGCGCATAATTTTTACATCTTCAGTAAAAGATGATTCTTCATCTAAAAACCGAAACATGGTAGGGATGGCGTTTTTCGCATAAAATTGCTCGAAAATCCAAACACCTTTCTCGTTATTTGTTTTTAAAACATTAAGGAAAATTTTATCGTAGAATTTATATTTCTTTTTAAAGAGCTTATTTGAAGGCTGTTGCCTGTTTTTAATATTGGAAATTATAACCGCTACATTTTTTTCTGTATGCTTAAACGAATAACCCGTTGAGCCTTTTACCCAACCGCCTCCAGTACCAATTTTAGTTATATGCTTGGTATTATAGTTCCAAAAAGGAAAATCCGTCATAGGAATATTGCCCATTTCGGTTTCAACAATTTTGTACTTTTCAATTTCTAAATGACTTTCAATATAATCTTTTATAGCATCATCATAAACGGATTCTGAAACAGTTTCCGGTGTAAAAAAGGTATATTCAATAAGTGCTCGCGTTTCTGAAAAAGGTAGTACATAAACAAAACTTGTGGAATTTTGATGTTGAAACCGATAATCCATCATGGTGATAGCATTAGGATTAAAATGAGGGGTTTCGGTTTCAATAATCCAACCTTTAAAATGTTGTTGTACTAATGTAAATTTTTCTATTTCGGAGTTATAATCCTTTGGAATTCTACTATCAAAAACGTGATCTGCTGTGTACGTTTCCACCTTACCTTGTACCAAAACGTTATTCGTTTCGGTTGTAGAAATAATAGAATCGTTTATAAAATATATGTTTTCCGATTTTTGTAAAATTTCCTTCGCCCAATTATAAAAATCAATAGATCGGATGCTTTTATAGGTGTATGGATTTAAAGGCAGTGTGAGTGATAGTGAATTGGAGTAAAAACGTGCCGTTTCCCAAGATCTTTCAACTATTGCATCCCATTTGCTCATGCCAATTTCCCAAAAACTCCATGTTTTATCATTAGAAGACTTATCAGAAGGGTCAATTAATGCAACCTTTTTATGTTTAAGTACATTATCCTCGGAGAAACCTAAAGCAAGCTGTAAACCTGCGAGACCATGTCCAATAATGATATAATCGAAATGATTTTCGTAAGACATGAAACGGTTGGTTAATATTGATTATTTTTTGAAGTATTTAAAAGGAACAAATAGCATTCCGAAGCATTCACCATCATCTTTACCCAAATGTTTATGGTGCATTTTATGCGCACGACGCACGCCTTTGGCGTACCAATTATTGGCATTTCGTAACAATTTGAAACGTTGGTGGATAAAAATATCGTGAACAAAAAAATAAGCCAGTCCGTAGGCAAAAATTCCCAAACCTAAAGGGAGTCCCGCCCAAAAGTCCGCATATCTCCATGTTAAAAACAGGCTAATACTAACCACGGCATAAAAAATAAAAAACAAATCATTTCGTTCAAACCAACTGTCATGCTTTTTATGGTGATGGTCTTTATGTAAACTCCATAAAATCCCATGCATAATGTATTTATGAGTAAACCAAGCCATGAATTCCATAAAGAGGAATGTGCCAATAAAAACTAATATCCACAAAATAATATCCATCATATTTTTACAATAAATTTAGCTGATATTTTACATAACTACGCGTTAATAACTCAATTTTTTTATAATTAGCCACGCGAATTCTCGTGTTCTTGATTTGTAATGCTGGTGTTTTCTTTAATTTTTTCAAAAGCTGACTATAATATCTGTAAGCGGTAAAAACACCAAACTTGGCTTCAATAGGTAATTCCTTAATGCCCTGAAGTCCAATTGCGAAATCGCGCTCTATTTCTTCAATTATTAAAATTTTTGAAGTCTCATCTAGTTTGGATAAATCCGTATTTGGAAAATATGTTCGACTTAAATCTTCATAATCACTCTTTAAATCTCTTAAAAAATTCACTTTTTGGAATGCAGAGCCTAAATGCATGGCCGAATTTTTAAGGTGATTGTATTTCTCATTATCACCTTTTACAAATACTTTCAAACACATAAGTCCAACCACGTCTGCAGAACCGTAAATATAAGTATTGTATTCATCTTGGGTTAAATAAGTAGTTTTATGTAGGTCTGTACGCATACTTCGCATAAAGGCTTCAACCATATGTTTTTCAATTCCATATTTATGATAGGTTTCTTGGAAGGAATTTAAAATGGGATTTAAACTTATTTTACGTTCTAAAGCCAAATACAAATCGCTTTCAAATTCATTAAGCAAGGTTTCTTTATCGTAATCATGGAAACTATCTACAATTTCATCCGCAAACCTGACAAAACCATAAATATTATAAATATCCTGGCGGATAGAACGGGATAACATTTTGGTTGCCAAAGAGAAAGACGTGCTATAGGTTTTAGTAACCGTTTGACTGCACGCATGAGAAACATGGTCGAAAATTGATTTCATCTTTTAGTGTTTATTTGTTGCAAGGCTTTTAATTACATTCAGTAAATAGGATGCGTGGTTTTTAGGTTGTATGATGTTTATTAATTAGCTCGGCAACCAGTTTTCCAGAGATTAATGATGGTGGTACTCCAGGTCCTGGAACTGTTAACTGTCCTGTAAAATACAAATTATTTACCTTCTTACTTTTTAATTTTGGCCTTAAAAAGGCAGTTTGCAATAAAGTGTTGGCCATTCCATAGGCATTTCCTTTATAAGAGTTATAATCCTTAACAAAATCGTTTACACAAAACGATTCTTTAAAAAGGATATGTTCGCGTACCTTTTGAGAGGTTAATGTTTCAAAGCGATCCATAATTTTTGAAAAATACGTCATCCGTAACTTCGTATTGTCTTTCAATCCAGGTGCTAATGGAATTAAAAAGATGCCAGCTTCTTTCCCTTCAGGAGCTGCGTGACTATCTGTTATAGAAGGAAAGCTTGCATAAAATAGAGGGTTTTCTGGCCATGCGGGTTTGTCGTAAATAGATTCGGCGTGTTTTTCAAAATCTACATCAAAAAACAGGGTGTGGTGATTAACATTTTTGATTTTCTTATCAAAACCTACATAAAACAGGAGGGATGAAGGGGCAAACGTTTTAGAACTCCAGTAGGCTTCCGAATATTGCTTGTACTCAGGATCCAAAAGTGTTTCTGTGTGGTGATAATCGGCGCCACTTAAAACCACATCGCTCAAATAGGTTTCGCCATTTGAAATGACGCCTGAAGCGACTTTATTTGCAACGAGTATTTTCTCAATAGGTGCATTGATTTTAATAGTAACATCCAAACTTTTAGCCAATGTTTCCATGGCTAAAATAACTTGATACATGCCTTTTTTAGGGTGAAATGTTCCTAGTCCAAAATCAGCATAATTCATAAAACTATAAAACGAAGGTGTATCACTAGGTTTGGCGCCGAGAAATAATACGGGAAACTCCAAAATGGTAACTAACCGCTCGTTTTTAAACTCTTTACGCACATCCTTTTTAATGGTGCTAAAAAACTGTCCTATTTTTTTGAAGGTTTCGGTTGTTACCAATTCAAAAGGCGAAACTCCCGGGTTATAAACCAAATCTTTAATAGCCACATTGTAATTGTCCTGTGCCTTATTTATGAATTTTTGAAGTGTTTTTGAACTGCCTGGTTCCTCTTTCTCAAAAGCGATAGCAATTTTATCTAAAGTGTCTTCTATCGTTATATAATCGTCCTTTCCGTAATAAACAGAATAGGCTGGATTTAGCTTTTCTAATTGATAAAAGTCAGAAGGCTTTGTATTGAAATCGGCAAAAAAGCGTTCAAATACATCAGGCATCCAATACCAGGTTGGACCAATATCAAAGGTGAATCCATTTTTAGTTAATTGTCTTGCACGACCGCCAATAGTATTGTTCTTTTCAAATACAGTAACATCGTGCCCAGATTTTGCTAAATAGCAAGCTGCAGCTAAAGACGAGAACCCGGAACCTATAATTGTAATTTTCTTTTTCATGTGTTTAACAAATGTACAAAAATGTTAAACAAAAATACTATTTTTTAAAGATATTTTTCTAAATCTGCAATAGAATGAAACACTTTAATGGATTTATGTAGCTTGCTTGTATCAATATGATCTAACATTCGTCCAAAAACCCACAATTCGTTGTTGTTTGTGAGTAATTCATTTTGAAATTCATTTAAGTAACCCGAAATATTTTCTGCCTCTGGTTTCACAGTAAAGTATGAAAGGAAAATGACGTTCTTGTAATGTTTCAAAATGTCCTTTAAGCTAACAATGGGAACGCTTGGTCCTAAATAAATAGTGTGATATTCAGATTTTGTTAATTTGTAATTGATGAAGTGAAGACCTAAATCGTGAATTTCGTTGTTAGGAAGAAAGAGAACAAAGGTTTTCTCGTTGTTTTTTGGGGATATATATTGATGCTTTTCAATATTAATCAATAATTTCTGTTTAATCAGTTCTGAAATAAAATGTTCTTGCGCAGGTGTTATGGTATTTGTTTGCCAAAGCAAGCCTATTTCACTCATTAGTGGAATGAAGACTTCCAAGAATATTTCCGAAAAACTTTTATTATTTTTTAGTGTATCATAGGTTTTTAAAAAGAGTGCTTTGTCAAAATTCAGCATGGCTAGCTTAAACATGTTGGTGGCATGATCATCGGCATAATCTTTAGCTGATAGATTACGCACCGTGTCTGCAATATCTAGCTCATTAATTTTAGCGATTTTGGAAATTTTATAACCATTGTTATAAAGAAACGTAATGTTAAGTAGCTTCTGTAAGCTTTCTAAGCTATAAAACCTAATATTAGTTTCGGTGCGGTTTGGTTTTAGAAGGTTGTAACGTTTTTCCCAAATTCTAATGGTATGGGCTTTGACACCTGATAGGTTTTCAAGGTCCTTGATGCTGAAGTTATTCTTAATATTGTTCATATTTTATTCGAAAATATTAAACAAAAATAATAAATTAATTGGATATACAACCAGAAAGCTATTTTTTATGCTATGAGTTTAAGCGGTTCTTTGAGATGTAGAATGATAGATACTTGGTAGAAAATGATGAAAACGTCTAAAATTTAGGTTGACGTAATTTTAGTGCGCACGAGAAGACTCGAACTTCCACGGACTAATGTCCACCAACCCCTCAAGCTGGCGCGTCTACCAATTCCGCCACGTGCGCATTAAATAATGACTAAAAATAAAAAAAGTTAAGCAGATTGCTTAACTTTTTTTAGTGACCAGGCTGGGGCTCGAACCCAGGACCATCTCCTTAAAAGGGAGATGCTCTACCAACTGAGCTACCTAGTCATTTTGTTTCTCTGTAACGAGGGTGCAAATATAAAAGCTTTAATTAATAAAACAAGGCTTTTTTTTAATTTTTTTTTGTTTTTTTGTTGACCAAGATCGTATCTTTTTAATAATCAATTTTTAAGCTAATTATGAATATTATTTTATTAGGTTATATGACGTCCGGAAAATCGCTAATTGGTGAAAAATTAAGCCGGATTTTAAGGAAACCGTTTCAGGATTTAGATGATTATATTGAAAATAAAGAAGGTTTGTCTATTTCTGATATTTTTAAAACCAAAGGTGAAATATATTTTCGTAAAATAGAGGCCAAGCATTTAGAGACGTTCTTACAGCAAGAAGATATGATATTATCATTAGGAGGAGGGACGCCTTGTTATGGCAGTAATATGAAGCTCATTAAACAGCAACCGAACAGTAAAAGTATTTACTTGAATGTTTCTGTAGCCGAATTAGGAAAGCGTCTTTTTTTAAATAAAACAAACAGACCTTTAGTAGCCCATTTAAAAACTCAAGAAGAAACAACGGAGTTTGTAGGGAAGCATATTTTTGAACGACTTAACTTTTATAATCAAGCCGATTTAAATATCCAAGCTAATAAATCGCCGGATGATATTATTGACGATATTTTATTAAAATTAATCTAAAGAGGCCTCAAAAAATTTTCCTTCCAAAATAACATCAACATGTTCATGAAGTGAGGTGGATAAAGAAATTCCTTTAAAATCTGCTTTAACAGGATACTTTTTGTGATTCCGGTTCACTAAAACGGCCGTTTTAAATTGTTTTAAGGGCACATCGAGAAAGTGTTTTACTCCGTAAATAAGTGTGGTTCCAGAATTTAATACGTCATCAATTAAAATAACGGACTTATTTGTGTAATCTGAAACCGCTAAAGAAGTAGTAATAGGGCTTAACGGATTTTTCTTATCAATTTTTACGCGACATAAAATAGGGTTGATTGTCGAAATTTTATTTAAAACGGTTTTTAATTTCTTGGCTAGAAGGTACCCATTAGAGTCAATGCCAGCCAAAACAACTTCTTCTTCATCCACATTGCTTTCGTAAATTTGATAGGCAATACGTCTTATTTTATGAACTATCTCATCGTGATTTAAAATCGTATTTTTTTCTGTTGTTTTCATAAAACTGTTTTTTCAAAGATAATAGAGATAATTATAAATTCTTTTAAATATCGGATTCAATTCCGTTCTCACCACGATATTCTTCAATGTCGCGACGATCTTTTTTAGTCGGTCTTCCTGTGCCTTTTTTGCGGTAGTAATCTTTAGAATACTTTAGTAATTCATTGGCTGCAAAGGCTTCTTTTGGTGTAGTGTCCGTTCTATAAATATCAACTAATTTAGCGCCAACACGGTTTGGTGGTAAATCATTAATAGTTAGGGTGTAGTTAATTTGATCTTTTCGAACCTCAATTTTATCTGTTGCATACACATCGCGACTAGGTTTTACAGAATCACCATTCACTTTTACATGCCCTTTCTTGCAAGCCGTTGTGGCTATGGTTCTTGTTTTGAAATATCTAACACACCATAAAAATTTATCTATTCGCATACAAAAGGTCTAAAAACTACGTTAATGTTGTTGTACAAAATTATTTAAAAATTGTATCTTGCCAACAAAAATAAGCAATAATGAAATTAAGAAAAATTTTACTTTTAATAATAACGGTTTCTGCGTTATTTGTTTCTTGTGATAACGATGATGAAGCGGCTGTGCCGTATACACCACCTCGAGATGCTGGCGAAGTATATTTAGAGGATATTGCCGATATTGAAGAATATCTTGAGACACACTTTTACAATTATGAGGAATTTCAGCAAAATAATCCATATAGCGTAGTCAATGATGGGTTTGAGATTGTTTTTGATACAATTGCTGGGTTAAATAGTGATAAAACGCCATTAATAGATATGGTACAATTTAAAATGATTAATAGTTATGGCGTTGATTACAAATTGTATTTTTTAAAAGTTCGTGAAGGTCTCGGAAATGTTATTCATTTTTCAGATCAAGCTACTTTAAATTATGAAGGTAGTAGTATAATTAATGGGTACGTATTTGATAGTGCTGTTAACGAGACACAATTTAATCTATTGCCTGTGGGAGCTGTTTCTGGAGTTATTCCAGGGTTAAGGGAAGGTATTATTGAATTTAAAACGAGTAATGATTTTAGCAATAATATGGATGGAACAACTAATTATCATAACCACGGAATTGGTGCAGTTTTTATTCCATCTGGATTGGCATATTTTGATCAACCTCTCGTGGGTGTTCCAGGATATACACCCCTTATCTTTAAATTTAATTTATATAAAAGAACCATATTAGATCATGACGGTGATGGTATCCCTTCATTTCTAGAAAACTTAAACGACAATGGCGATATTTTTGATGATGATACAGATGGAAATTTTAACCCTAATTTTTTAGATGATGATGATGATGGTGATGGCTATTACACGAGAGATGAAATTGATTATAATGAATATATATTAATGACAGGTGATCCAGAGCCTGTGTTTGCGGAAAATGAATTTGAAAGTTCACGTATAGAAAATAATGGCACCATTACAATTAAAACTATTATTTTAACGGATAGAAATGGTGATGGAATTCCTGATTATTTGGATATTAATACGATTCCAGAATAATATAAATAGACTTATGTAAAAACAAAAAAACCGCAATTTGCGGTTTTTTTGTTTTTATAATGTCGTTTCAACTTTAGAGTAGCAGTGAAATACTTAAAATGAGTTGATCCGGACGTGTGTCTATTCTTCCAATACTTAATCCGTTATCCGTAGCAAATACGGCTTCATTATCACTGAAACCACGTTCATAACGTAAATCAAATCCAATTTTATTTAAGCTAAAACCGACGCCAAAATTGAGTCCAACCGTAAAATCGTTTTCTATGGAGTCAATATTAATTCCATCAAATTCCGAGTCGATAATATATTGTAATGAAGGACCGGCAAAAACATTAAGTACTTTTAAAAATCGAACACCAACCAATAGCGGAGCATCAATTTTTTGCATTTTAAAATCACCAGTATTATATTTACTCTTGGTGGCTGTATAAACCAATTCTGGTTTGGCAAAAATCTTTCCTCCAGCTTTATAGAATAAACCAAAATGGTAGCCTACATTCCGGTCTGGTTTTTCTGCAGCGCTAACGGCCGATTCATAATAATTACCATTTGCGTTGTAGTTTAATCCACCTTTAAAACCAAAACCACTTGCGGTTTGAGCTGTTGCTGTGCCTATAAATAAAAAGGAGGCAACCAGACTTAAAACAAGATATTTCATAATTATTTGTTTTTTTGATTACCTCCTTTAAACGAAAATAAATTTCGTTTATTTTCTTTTCACGACAGTTTCTGCCGCTTTTACAATAGCTTCTGCATTTAGGCCATATTTTTCCATGAGTTGAGCAGGCGTTCCCGACTCTCCAAACGTGTCATTCGTTGCTACAAACTCTTGTGGTGTTGGATAGTTTGTTGCTAATACACGGGAAACACTTTCCCCTAAACCACCTAAATGGTTATGCTCTTCCGCCGTCACTATACAACCTGTTTTTTTAACTGATTTTAAAATAGCGGCATCATCTAAAGGTTTTATGGTGTGAATGTTAATTACTTCAGCAGAAATACCTTTCTCATTTAAAGTTTTAGCAGCTTCAAGAGCTTCCCAAACTAAATGACCCGTTGCCACAATCGTTACATCAGTACCATCCAATAAATGTAGGGCTTTACCAATTTCAAATTTTTGGTCAGCAGGTGTAAAGTTGGCCACACTTGGGCGTCCAAACCTTAAATAAACAGGACCTTCATGTTCTGCTATAGCAATAGTTGCTGCTTTGGTTTGGTTGTAATCACAAGGATTAATAACCGTCATGCCGGGTAACATTTTCATTAAACCAATATCTTCTAAAATCTGGTGTGTAGCACCATCTTCACCTAAAGTTAAGCCCGCATGCGATGCACAAATTTTCACATTTTTACCTGAATATGCAACACTCTGACGAATTTGATCGTAAACACGACCAGTTGAAAAGTTAGCAAAGGTTCCTGTAAATGGAATTTTACCACCAATAGTTAAACCAGCTGCTAGTCCAATCATGTTGGCTTCCGCAATACCGACTTGAAAAAAACGTTCGGGATGGTTCTTTTTAAAATCATCCATTTTTAACGAACCAATTAAATCCGCACAAAGAGCCACAACATTTTCATTGGTTTTTCCTAGTTCGGTTAATCCAGCTCCAAAACCTGAACGTGTATCTTTATTTCCTGTGTTTGTATATGTTTTCATATGTATGTCCACCAAAGTGGAAGTCTTTTTAATTAATAATCGCCTAAAGTCTCTGGGTTTTGTTCTAAACCTATTGCTAATTGCTCGTCATTAGGTGCTTTTCCGTGCCATGCATGTGTATGCATCATAAAATCGACACCATTACCCATAACGGTTTTTAGCAAAACACAAACGGGTTTGCCTTGTCCTGTTTTAGATTTTGCTTCAGCCATTCCTTTTAATATAGCGTCTATATTATTACCGTCCTCAATCTCCACAACCGTCCAATCAAACGCTTCAAACTTGGCTTTTAAACTGCCCATTGGTAATACATCATCCGTAGAACCATCAATTTGTTGACTGTTTAAGTCGATAGTTGAAATAATATTATCAACCTTATTACCGGCTGCGTACATTATAGCTTCCCAGTTTTGACCCTCTTGAAGTTCGCCATCACCATGTAAGCTGTAAACTAAATGAGTATCATTATTTAATTTTTTTGCTTGTGCAGCCCCTAAAGCAACAGACATACCTTGACCTAATGATCCGGAGGCAATACGAATACCTGGTAAACCTTCGTGTGTAGTTGGGTGTCCTTGCAAACGGGAGTTAATTAATCTGAATGTATTTAATTCATCTACTGGAAAATAGCCCGAACGCGCTAAAACACTATAATATACCGGTGAAATATGACCGTTTGATAAAAAGAATAAATCTTCACCAAAACCATCCATATCAAATCCGTCTTTACGGTCCATGATATCTTGGTATAGTGCTACAAAAAATTCGGCACAACCTAATGAACCTCCTGGGTGTCCAGAGTTTACCTTGTGTACCATACGTAAAATATCTCTACGTACCTGGGTTGTTAAATTTTCTAATTGTTGTGTGTTTGACATGTGTGTGTTGTTATTTTTATGTTGCAAAAATAACGCTTTATCTAGATTTATTATAAGAGTTTAAGTGCATTTATTAACGATTTCAATGCATTTGCTAACAATTTTGTTTTTATTAAGAAGTACATCGTAATATCTTATTTATATTTGCCCTCTCATGATAATTTGAATATGACATTTGACTTAAAAGCAACGGACCCGAAAACAAAAGCAAGGGCCGGAAAATTAACAACGGACCATGGTGTAATTGAAACACCAATTTTTATGCCTGTAGGAACCGTTGCAACCGTAAAAGGTGTGCATCAGCGTGACCTCAAGAATGAAATTAATCCCGATATAATTTTAGGAAACACCTACCATTTATACTTGCGTCCACAAACAGATGTATTGGAAAAAGCGGGTGGAATACATAAATTTATGAATTGGGACCGGAATATTTTAACCGACTCTGGTGGGTACCAAGTATATTCCCTATCTGCAAATAGAAAAATTAAGGAAGAAGGGGTTAAATTTAAAAGTCATATTGATGGAAGTTACCATTTCTTTACACCTGAAAACGTCATGGAAATTCAACGTTCTATTGGTGCTGATATTATTATGGCTTTTGATGAGTGTACACCATATCCATGCGATTATAGATACGCCAAACGATCCATGCACATGACGCATAGATGGTTGGATAGATGTATTAATCATTTGGAAAAAACACCACTAAAATACGGGTATGATCAAGCTTTTTTTCCAATAGTTCAAGGAAGTACGTACAAGGATTTACGAAAACAATCGGCAGAATATATTGCCAATGCAGGAGCAGTAGGTAATGCTATTGGAGGATTATCGGTTGGTGAACCCGCCGAAGAAATGTACGGCATGACAGAAGTAGTAACTGCTATTTTACCTGAAGATAAACCCCGATATTTAATGGGAGTTGGAACGCCAATTAATATTTTAGAAAATATAGCCTTAGGTGTTGATATGTTTGACTGTGTCATGCCTACTAGAAATGCACGAAATGGGATGCTTTTTACGGCTCATGGTTCCATAAACATTAAAAACCTAAAATGGCGCGACGATTTTTCGCCTATTGACGACATGGGAATCACCTTTGTTGATACCGAATATAGCAAAGCCTATTTAAGACATTTGTTTACGGTTAATGAATTGTTAGGAAAACAAATTGCTACCATTCATAATTTAGGTTTTTATATGTGGTTGGTTCGTGAAGCGAGAAAACATATATTAGCAGGAGATTTTGCCACTTGGAAAGATAAGATGGTAAAACAAATGGATAACCGCCTTTAATTTAGAAGCTACAGAAATTGAAAATATTAGATTGGTACATATTAAAACGTTATCTCTTTACATTTTTTGTTATGTTGTTACTGTTTATTCCAATAGGAATAACGGTTCACCTAGCCGAAAAGATTGGTAAAATTTTAGAGAATGAAGCACCTTTTGGTGAGGTCATGCTGTATTTTCTAGATTTTACTATTTACTTTGCACATCTATTATTCCCGTTATTTTTATTTTTGTCTGTTATTTGGTTTACCTCCAAATTAGCAAATAACACAGAAATTATCGCCTTTTTAAGCTCTGGTGTTTCTTTTACTCGTTTTTTAAGACCCTATTTAATTGGCGCAACTATCGTTTCAATTTTGGCTTTAATTTTAGGTTTATATTTAGCGCCAGAAGCGAGTAAGGGTTTTAATGATTTTAATTACAAGTACTTAAAAACGAATAAAAGTCCTATAGATAATCAAAATGTTTATAGGCAGATTAATGACAACGATTATATTTATGTAAGTAGTTTTGATACGAAACAAAAATTAGGACAAAATTTCACTTTAGAACATATTGAAAATGATCGAGTGATTTACAAAATTACGGCAAATACAATTCGTTATGAAGAAGAAGACTCTACCTACAGGCTAACTAATTACGTAAAAAGAACCATAGGTGATGGTGATGATATTCTGGAAGAAAGCCGTCGGAAAAATGTTCATTTTGATTTTGATTTAGAAGATTTAACACCTGTTGAATATATTGCGGAAACCCTTCAATATGGCGAATTAAATAGGTTTATTGAAAAAGAAGAGGCACGTGGTTCATCTTATATTAGCCGTTACAAATTAGTGAAGTATAGAATTTGGAGTTTACCCGTTTCCGTATTTATTTTAACCATTATTGCCCTTTCTGTTTCATCTATTAAAAGGCGAGGAGGCATGGGCGTAAACCTGGCGTTTGGTATTGGTATTGCCATGGTATTTGTATTCTTTGATAAGATATTTGGTGTGTTGGCATCGCAATCAGATTTTCCGCCACTTATTGCTGTGTGGTTTCCAAATATATTATTCGGTATATTAGCTTCTTACCTCTTGTATAATGCTAAACGATAAATTAAAAAACTACGCACATTTACATCTGTTGGTTTTTATTGCTGGATTTACAGCTATACTAGGACAGTTAATTTCTATTGAGGCAGTTTCTCTTGTTTGGTATCGCATGCTTATTGCCCTAATTTTTATGGGTGTTTATGTCTATTTTTCCAAAGCAAAAATTAGAATATCACGTCAATCTATGCTCATGCTAGGTTTTGCGGGTATTGTTATAGCCTTACATTGGATTACGTTTTTTGCAGCAATAAAAGTGTCTAACATATCTATTACTTTAGCCATGTTTTCTACTGGAGCCTTCTTTGCTTCCTTTATAGAACCCTTAATTTATAAACGAAAATTGATAGGATATGAAATCCTATTTGGGATTCTCGTTATAATTGGGGTTTTTGTAATCACACAAAGTGAACTTCATTATTGGTTAGGTATTGTTTTAGGTATTGTTTCAGCTTTCTTATCATCACTTTTTGCTGTTTTAAACGGTAAGTTTTTAGAGAAACATTCGGCAACGGTCATTTCATTTTATGAGTTTATTAGTGGCGTCATTTTTATAAGCCTGTATTTGTTTTTTGCCGGAAATGGTTTTTCTTCAGAATTTTTCGCCCTCCATCTATCGGATATAATCTACCTTTTAATTTTGGCTTCCGTATGTACCGCCTATGCATTTATAGCTTCGGTATATGTAATGCGCTACATAAGTCCATTTACGGTTGTGTTAACCTATAATTTGGAGCCCATTTACGGCATCATTTTGGCCATACTTATTTTTCCGGAAAAAGAAAAGATGAGCACTAATTTTTACATTGGAGCTTCCATTATAATTAGTGTTGTGGTACTTAACGGCATATTAAAAAATAGAAGAAATCGTCGGAATAAAGTAACCATGTTGTCATAAAATTAATAATGCTTTTACCATGTAATTGGTAATTAGTACTTTTGTAAAAAGCGTTATGCATGCCTAATATTTCGTCTTTTTACTTCGGTTTAAAATGAAAAAAATATGTAGGTTTGTAGGCTAACTAATTTAAATTAAAAATTCCTATGGAATATTTAGAATTTGAACTTCCCATTAAAGAACTTGAAGAGCAGTTACAGAAATGCGAGATAATAGGTACGGAGAGTGAAGTAGATGTAACCGAGACTTGTAAGCAGATTGAAAAGAAGCTGATTGCTACTAAAAAAGATATATACAAAAATTTAACGCCTTGGCAGCGTGTACAAATGTCACGTCATCCAAACCGTCCATATACATTGGATTATGTAAAAGCACTTTGTGGTGAATCGTTTTTAGAGCTTCATGGCGATCGAAACGTTAAGGATGATAAAGCCATGATTGGTGGTTTGGGTAAAATTGGTGATCAAAGTTTCATGATTATTGGCCAACAAAAAGGGTATAATACCAAAACACGCCAATACCGAAACTTTGGAATGGCCAATCCTGAAGGTTACAGAAAAGCATTGCGTTTAATGAAATCTGCTGAAAAATTCGGTATTCCTGTCATTACCTTAATTGACACACCAGGTGCTTATCCGGGATTGGAAGCGGAAGAACGCGGCCAAGGAGAGGCAATTGCTAGAAATATATTAGAAATGACACGCTTAAAAGTACCAATTATTACCGTTATAATTGGTGAAGGTGCCTCGGGTGGTGCGTTAGGAATTGGTGTAGGAGATAAAGTCATGATGTTGGAGAACACCTGGTATTCCGTAATTTCACCTGAATCTTGTTCGTCTATCCTATGGCGCAGCTGGGAATATAAGGAATTAGCTGCCGATGCCTTAAAATTGACGGCTACAGATATGAAACGAATGAAATTAGTAGATCAGATTATTAAGGAACCACTTGGTGGTGCTCATAGTGATCGTGAAACAACTTTTTTATCGGTTCGTGATGCTATTTTAAAATCTTTTGAGGAGCTTAAAAACTTATCACCAAAAGAATTAGTGAAAAATAGAATGGATAAATATATGAATATGGGTGTTTTTAAAGGCTAATCCTTTTCATACTATACAACTTTAAAATCTGAAATTTTTTATTTCAGATTTTTTTATGCTTATTAACAATATAATCGACTTATTAACAGTTAAATTGTTAACTTATGGTTAACAACGAAACTCTAAAACTGCTATCATTATAGCAACCTTTTAATTACTTTCGCTCCTATGAAACAACCGAATCAAATAAAGGGATATCCCGTAGACAAAAGCACTTTAATCAGTCTTGAAAAAGGTAAAATACCACCGCAAGCTATTGATTTAGAGGAAGTTGTTCTTGGAGCTATGATGATTGACAAAAAAGGTGTTGATGAGGTTATTGATATTTTAAGTCCTGATGCATTCTATAAAGAAGCACATCAACATATTTTTGAAGCCATTTTTCAGTTATTTGAAAATAGTGAGCCCATTGACTTATTAACCGTTTCAAGTCAGTTAAAGAAAAATTTAAAACTGGATGTTGCTGGTGGCGATTTTTACCTGATTTCACTTACACAAAAAGTGTCATCTTCTGCACATATTGAGTTCCATGCCCGTATTATTTTACAGAAATTTATTCAACGAAGTTTAATAAAAATTTCGAGTGAAATTATAGAAGACTCATACGACGAAACGCAAGATGTTTTCGATTTATTGGATAAAGCGGAAGCTAAATTATACGAAGTCACACAAGGAAATATTAAAAAATCCAGTGAAACCGCTCAAAGTTTGGTAATTCAAGCCAAGAAAAAAATTGAAGAAATTTCTAATAAAGACGGCTTAAGTGGTATTCCAACAGGTTTTACCAAATTGGATAAGTTAACTTCGGGATGGCAAGAAAGTGATTTAATTATCGTGGCAGCCCGTCCTGGTATGGGTAAAACCGCTTTAACCTTATCTATGGCCAGAAATATTGCTGTAGATCAAAATATTCCTGTGGCTTTCTTTTCTTTAGAGATGGCTTCAGTACAATTAATTATGCGTTTAATTTCGAGTGAAACAGGTTTGTCTTCAGAGAAATTACGTACAGGTAAACTAGAAAAGCACGAGTGGGAACAATTAAACGTAAAAGTTAAGGGTCTGGAAAAAGCACCTTTGTTTATTGATGATACACCATCCCTTTCTATTTTCGATTTACGAGCAAAAGCCAGACGTTTAGCATCTCAACATGGTATTAAATTAATCATGGTGGATTATTTACAATTAATGACGGCCGGAGGAAGTCAGAAAGGCGGAAACCGTGAACAAGAAATTTCTACAATTTCTCGAAACTTAAAAGCTTTGGCTAAAGAATTAAGTGTACCAGTAATTGCTTTATCACAATTATCGCGTGCTGTTGAAACGCGTGGTGGAAGTAAACGCCCGTTACTATCAGATTTACGTGAATCTGGTGCTATTGAGCAAGACGCGGATATTGTGAGTTTTATTTACCGTCCAGAATATTATAAAATTGATGAATGGGATGATGATGAACGTTCGCCAACAGAAGGTCAGGCCGAATTTATTATTGCCAAACACAGAAACGGTGGATTGGATAACATCCGGCTGAAATTTATTGGTAATCTTGGTAAGTTTGATAATTTAGATGATTTTGATACACCATTTGATCATGAATTTCATTCCAAAATGAACGAGGCCGCAAATGATAACACATTTAAAGCAGACCATTTTCCATCGCCTAATGATGCCTTTGGTGCTCCAGATGATAATGATGTTCCTTTTTAAACTCGACGGATTGGCGCAACTCATTTTAAACATTTTCTTTCTAATTTTAAAAACTTAAAATTGTCCTAACTTTTAGCAGGCATACCATGTTTTTGACTTAATTTTGCAATTCCATTTAATTGTGGCTTTTATATGAACCAGTTGCGTACTACAAATATATTATTATCCATCATCGTAATTCCGTTGGTGTTTTTTTTACTGAAAATACTTTCGTTTATATTTATTCCGTTGATTTTCTCCATGTTTATTGCCTTACTATTTTTACCGCTCATGCGTTGGTTAGGTAGAAAGAAAATTCCAAGAGCAATAAGCATAATAATAGTGGTTCTCTTAATAGCTATTGGTTTAAAAATTGGTCTGGAACTCGTTAAAGTTTCAGGTCGTGAAATCTTAAATTCGGAAACGGAATTTTTTGTAAAGGCTGAAGAAAAATTTGATACCCTTTTACTTATGGGGAATGAAACCTTTGGAATTGAGGTTGATAGTAAAGAAAGCTTCTTTAAAAAATTCATTCACGAGGAAACAATTGGGGTTACTATTGATTTTGTTCGGAAAACTTTAACGATGATATTAATGACCATATTTTTTGTTGTCTTATGGCTAGCCGAGTCTATTAATATTCAAAAAGTACTGAATAACACGTTACTTAAACTGAAACACACCTCTGTAAAAACCTTTATTAAAATTGAAAATGATTTAATAACGTTTGTCAAAGTTAAATTTGCCGTTAGTTTAGCCACTGGAATTGGAACCGGTTTGGCCTGTCTGTTTTTTGATGTTAGCTTTCCCATATTCTGGGGATTATTTGCGTTTTTAATAAATTTTGTACAAATGGTAGGTTCCATTATTACCGTGGTTTTATTATCAGCATTTGCCTTTATTGAGTTAGATCCTACGAGCATTTTATTCTTCTTTGTGGTTTCAATCACAGGTGTTCAGGTTCTTTTTGGTTCTATACTTGAACCGATTTTTATGGGGAAATCGTTTTCATTAAACGTTATAACTGTTTTAGTTATGCTTATGCTTTGGGGCTATATCTGGGGAGTTCCAGGTTTAATTATGGCTATTCCAATCACTGTTTTCTTAAAAATCATGTTGGAACAGTTTGAAAGTACTAAAGTAATTGCTAATTTATTATCCGGTAAAAACTAGACCATTATTGAGGTTAAAATTATTTTAAATTAATTTGAAAGGTCTATATTTTCAGTATCTTTCAACTATGAAAAAGTTAACCGTTCTCTTGCTGTTTTTGTTCACCTTAAATAGTTTTGCATCCTATATTTTAATTCCTATGGATGCCGAAGGCCAGAAAAATCATCTGAAGGCTTACGGTATTACCTATTGGACTTTGGATAATCAACTAAAAGTAAATTGGTTGTTGAATTACAGAGGTGGATCCTTTTTGCTTCCAGATACGGAACGCATTCGTCGGGAATGTCAAATTCGTGGTGTATCCTTTGAAGTTCTTTCGGATTCTAAAGCAGAAGCTATTCTTACAGAAATTAGTAGTCCGAGTAAAAATATGGAATCCGTTGTGCTTGAAAAAGCACCCAAAATTGCTGTGTATTCACCAAAAGGGAATTTACCTTGGGATGATGCCGTAACTATGGTTTTAACCTATGCTGAAATTCCTTATGAAACCATTTATGATGAGGAAGTATTGAATGATGCCTTGTTATTATATGACTGGTTGCATTTACATCATGAAGATTTTACGGGGCAATACGGAAAGTTTTACGCCAACTACAAAGCGGTTTCTTGGTATATTGAAGAAAAGAAAGCTGCCGAAGCTCTGGCAAAACGGCTAGGCTATACTAAGGTTTCCAATCAGAAATTAGCGGTTGCCAACAAGATTAGAGATTATGTTATTGGCGGTGGGTTAATGTTTGCCATGTGTAGTGCTACGGATAGTTTTGATATTGCATTATCTGCCGATGGTGTTGATATTTGCGAACCCATGTTTGATGGCGACCCTAGTGATGCTAACTATCAAAGTAAAATTGATTATGCTAGAACCTTCGCATTTAAAGACTATATTTTAGAAAGGGATCCTAACGTCTATGAGTTCTCCTCTATTGATATGACAACAAAACGTAGAATACCAAAGATGACGGATTATTTTACGTTAATGGATTTTTCGGCAAAATGGGATCCAATTCCAACTATGTTAAATCAAAATCATACAGCTTTAGTTAAAGGCTTTATGGGACAAACTACCTCGTATAGTCGAGATCAAATAAAGGCAAATGTGTTAGTTTTAGGTGAAAACAAAACCAATGGAGAAGCCAAATACATACATGGAGTTAAAGGGAAAGGTTTTTTTACCTTTTATGGTGGTCATGATCCCGAGGATTATACCCATAAAGTTGGTGATCCGAAAACGGAATTGGACTTATATCCAACATCACCTGGATACCGATTAATTCTTAATAACGTGCTATTTCCAGCCGCTAGGAAAAAGAAACAAAAGACCTAGAATGAAGCATACTATCGCTTTTCTTTTTTTACTTTTTTCGCTATTATCATTTTCTCAAAATGATTCCATTATAAGTTATGGTCAAAACCTGATTTATGAAAACAAGTTGGATGATGCTATTTCGTTTTATAATTCTCATTTAACCGAACCTCAAAGTCCAGAACAAAAAATAAAATTACTAATAGGATTAGCCGATACCTATAAATTGAAATTGGATTTTAAAAAAACCAATGCGTATTTAATGGAGGCCTATGAGGAGATTGAACGAATAGAAGATCTCCAATTAAAATTCCTGTATCATGTTAAAATGATGGAGTTTTATAGAAAAAGAGGACTTTATTCAGAGGCATTAGATCATCAGCTCAAAGCCGAAATTTTAAAAAGAAACAACCCAATTGCCGATTATTATTTATCCAGTTATTATGGTCGAAAAGCAGCACTTTTCTCTCAGCATTTTGGATACTTAGATTCCGTTGTGATTTACGCTAATAAATCTTTAAAATTGGCAGAAAAGGTAAATCACAAGGGTAATATATTTTATTCAAAATTAGAATTAGCTAGTGTTTATGAGCGGCGCGGAGATGTAAAAGGAGCCATTACCCATTTTAAAGATTTATTAGAATATGCCAAGAATAATAATTTGGTACAACATCAAGCTGATGTTTATATTAATTATACCAATGCTTTAATTAAAGATAATCAATTAGAAAAAGCCTTACAAATAGGGTTGGAGGCTATAGATTTTACAAAAGCCAACGACTTATTATTTAATGAAATAATTGTAACGATAAACGTTTACGAAACCTATAAAAAGCTAGGTAATAATGTAAAAGCATACGATTATTTGCTCTATCGTATGGTGCTTACAGATGCATATAACAGAAAAGAGCATGATAAATTTTTATTTGAACTTGAGGAAAAGTATAAACTTACAGAAAAGGAAAATCAAATTAAAATTAGTAACCTTGAAATTAAAAACAAAAATAAAGAATTAGCTTCGAATAAAATTAATCTTTATATCATATTGGGGTTGTTTTTAATAGCAATTGTTGTAACATTAATGATCACCTATTTTCTACAAAAAACAAAAAAGAGCAACAGAAAGTTACAATTACTGTCACAAGAAAATGAGTTTTTATTAAGCGAAGCCAATCACCGAATTAATAACAACTTACAACTTGTTGTTATTCTTATTTCAGATCAGTTAAAAAAATCATCACCAGACAATGCGTTCCAGCTTAAAAGTATATTAACAAAAGTAGATGCTATTTCAACCTTGCATAAGCATTTGTATAAAAATAGGGATAAAAGTAAAGTAGATGTTGCAAACTATTTGAATGATGTAAAAGTTAGCTTCTTCGAGGTCTTTAAGGAGAACGATATTCAAACCGATTTTAAAATCGATTCTGTTGATATTTCTTCAGATCATGCCATGTATTTTGGCTTACTGCTTTCAGAGTTGTGTATCAATTCCATTAAACATGCCTTTGATAAGGAAGACAGTAAAACGGTAAATTTCAGATTGACTCACAAAGAAAACAGGATGTATTTTAATTATTCCGATACAGGTTCACGCGAAAAAAATAAAGAGGTCAAGCCAAAACTAATTGATAAAATTTGCCGTCAGTTAAAAATAGAGTATCAAATAGAAACCGATAATGGGTTCTCTTTTTCATTTGAAAAACACATTACTAATGACTAGTTACCAAAACACTAAAGTCCTTATTGTAGAGGATGATGTGATTATAGCGGAATATATTGCTGATTTGTTACAGGATGAACAATTTTCTAATTTAAAAATAGTTCACGATAAGAACTCCGCTTTACATGAAATGGCTTCCTTTCTACCAGATATTATTTTAATGGATATCAACTTAAGTGGTTTTAATGACGGGATTGAATTATCAAAATCTAAAAACACGAACGCAACGGTTATTTTTATCACAGGACAGTCTGATTTTGCATTAATGAATGAAGCCTTAAAAACGAATCCGGATGCTTATTTAACAAAACCCATTAAAAAAGTAGATGTTTTGGCATCCATTAGTTTAGCTATTCAGAAAAAACAAAAGCAAAGTTTTCAGTTTAAAGATGGATATGACATTGTGAATTTAGAATATGATGCTATTAAATACATTATGGCTGACGGTAATTATAGTAATATTTATACAACTTCTAAAAAATATACAATTAGGCAGTCCTTAAGTACTATTTTTAAACAATTACCATCAGATATATTTAAACAAACCCATCGGTCATATGTTGTAAATAAAAGTAAAGTGCTTCGTATAACAGCCTCTTCCGTATTTGTTAATGATGTAGAAATTCCATTATCCCGAACCTATATAAAAGGCTTTAAGTAGTATTTTACATACAAACAACTGTATTTCATCCCTGTTTATTTGCAGTTCGTGGATAAAAATTTAGTTTTGGTCGACAATTAATTCAAACTAAATTTTTTATGAAACTAAAATTACTTTTAATTTTTGCTGTATTGTTTGTAACTGCAGCTTCCGCTCAAACCTTTTCTGTAGGTAGCGTTAATTATTCTGTTATTTCGACAACTAACAATACAGTGGGTGTTACTTCGTCTGCAAGTTATGTGGGGGAATTAATAGTTCCTTCAACAGTTCAAAACGCTGGTGTTACTTATACTGTCGTTTCAATTTTAGATGCTGCGTTTCAAAATAGCACCACTTTAACTTCAATTACAATACCAAATACCGTTACTGAAATAAGGAATAGTGCGTTTCGATTTTGTACAAATTTATCCGCTGTAGACATGGGGGATTCTGTTACAAGTATTGGACAGCTTTCATTTAATGCGTGTTTTAGTTTAACTTCTGTGGTTATTCCTAGTTCAGTCACAAATATTAGTATTAATGCATTTGAATTTTGTAATACTTTGACCTCGGTTACAGTCGAATGGGTAACACCGTTGTCTATTAATAGCAATGTTTTTACAGGTGTAAATATTGGTATGGCAACTTTAAATGTTCCTGCTGGAACAGTAGCAACTTATCAAGCAGCACCAGTTTGGCAAAATTTTGGGACTATTTTGCCACCACCACCAGCAACCCATTTAAATTTTGACGGTGTTAATGATCAGGTTAGTATTCCAAATGAGGCCAATTTCGATTTTACAAATGAAATGACTGTAGAGCTTTGGGTGAATTCAAGCGTGATGCCGCAACAATGGGATGCTTTAGTGGTAAAAGGGGATGATAGTTGGAGGTTGCATTTAAATGATTCAGGAACTGTGAATTTTACATGTAGCGGCGTAACACCTGTACAAGAAATTAATTCAATTTCAAATATAAACGATGGTAATTGGCATCATATAGCTGCAACTTTTGGTGGTAACGCTATTAAGATTTATATAGATGGTGTATTAGAAACTCAAGCTCCCGCTTCTGGTATTATTAATAACAATGCACAGACGGTGTTAATAGGAAACAATCCAATATATCCTGGTCGTTTTTTTACAGGTAATATGGATGATATCCGTATTTGGAATGTTACTAGAACAGCAGAACAAATAAATGGTTCAAAAGATTGTGAATTAGATGGCACTGAAACAGGTTTAGTTGCGTATTACAATTTTAACCAAGGGCTTGACTCAGAAGATAACACTTCTGAAACGACATTAACAGACCATACAGCAAATGCTAACAATGGAACCTTAAACAATTTTACTTTAACAGGAAGCACATCTAACTGGTTAGCAGGTTCTCCTGTAACAACAGGTTCAATAATTCCTTCTGAAGCGACAGTTACGACTCCAGTAACGTATACCCAAAACGATACAGCAACTCCTCTAACAGCAACAACAGGTTCTAATGGTACAGGTTTATTATGGTACACAATGGAAACAGGAGGAACTGGTAATGGAAATGCACCAACACCTAGTACAGATACTGTTGGTTCAACTTCTTATTGGGTGTCAAGCACCAATGATAGCGGTTGCGAAAGTGAGCGTTTAGAAATTGTGGTTGAAGTGGCAATACCAGCAGACCATTACCGTATGGGTACATCTAATAATGGAGCATCAAATGCCTTTTATATAAATGATGACGATGGTGGACTTAATTTACCAAATGCATTTACCGTAGAACTTTGGGTTAAAACTTCGGAAGCTCTTTACATTTTAACTGGTATTGATGAAGTTGAGGTCTATAATTTTTATACGTTCAATGTTGATCAAGATAATAAACTAAATTTTCGAATTTCGAATTTTTATGATTACCAAGAACAATTTGTATCTAATCTAGCTTTAACGGATGATGATTGGCATCATATAGCCTTAAGCAGAAACTCATCCAACTCATACAGTTTTTATATAGACGGTATTTTAGATAGCACTTTTACGCCTGTGGTACCTATTGAAGAATTTAATATATCCCAAATTGGTACTGGAAATGCAGCTATAGATGAGTATAGAGTATGGGACCTACCAAGAACAGAGGGGCAAATTAATGCAAATAAAAACTGTGAATTGCAGGGTACGGAATCAGGGTTATTGGTTTACTATAAATTTAACCAAGGTTTGAATGCTGTAAATAATACCAGTATTACCACTATATTTGATGCTACAGCAAACCAAAATAATGCAACTATAAATAACAATTCGGTGTTAACAGGTCAAACCCAAAACTTTTTAGCTAGATCACCTGTAACAAGTGGTTCCACTATACCAAATATACCTACAACTACAACCTTAATAACCTATGAATTAGGAGATACTGCCAACCCATTAACAGCAGCAACCGAAGGTACAGGTTTATTATGGTACACAATGGAAACAGGAGGGACTGGTTCTACAACAGCTCCTACACCAGATACATCTTCAGTTGGATCAGCATCCTATTGGGTAGCTAGTACAAATGCAAATGGATGCGAAAGTGCACGTGTAGAAATTGTCGTAAATGTTCAAGAAACTTTAGGCGTACAAGAGGTGGAAGACTTAAAAGACATTCATATATATCCAAACCCAACAAGTGGTAACGTTTCCATTAGTTTTCCGAATGCTTTGGACTCAAAAATTTCACTTTATGATTTAAACGGGAGGCTGTTATCAAATAAAACAGAAACATCCACGAAATCTATCATAGATTTGAGCAACTATGAGGGTGGCGTTTATCTTTTAAAAATAGAAGTAAATCAAAATGAAATTATTAAAAGAGTTGTAAAGTACTAATGAACTCAATAATTAAAAAGGCTATTTAGGTTAAGTTGAAAACAGCGACTATCAGAATTGATATCGCTGTTTTTTTATGAATGTCTCCATGTGATATATTATAAAATAGAAATATGAATAGCCGTGTTATATTGCATTCACATACAAAGTGCTGCATTTCAAAACGTCTTTTTTGTTAGGAGTAAATTTAGTTATAGTTTAGTTCTGTAAAGCTATTACAGTCAATTTATTATGGGTTTAAATACTCAACATTAATTAAATTAAGGGATTTGATTAATTAGCATGAGGCAGCGATATTCAGTTTTGGATGTCGCTGTTTTTATTTTAAAGCATAAAAAAATCCGATTCAATTAAGAATCGGATTTTTTATAAGCGAAATATGTTTTACAATAGGCGAAACGCCTTACTTTACTTTCTTTACTACAGCTGCAAATGCATCTGGGTTATTCATGGCTAAATCAGCTAAAACTTTACGATTTAATTCGATATTGTTAGCTTTCATTTTACCCATAAACTGTGAGTAAGACATACCATGTTGTCTAGCTCCAGCGTTAATACGTTGGATCCATAATGTACGGAATGTTCTCTTTTTAACTCTACGGTCTCTGTACGAATATTGCATCGCTTTATCAACCGCATTTTTTGCTACTGTCCAAACGTTTTTACGACGTCCGAAGTAACCTTTTGCTTGTTTAAGCACCTTTTTTCTTCTGGCTCTTTTGGCAACAGAATTTACTGATCTTGGCATAATTTTAAATTTTTTTGTAGTAGGCGATCTTTTTCAGATACTTTTTTGAGCCTAACTCCAGGGTTTATAAATAATTCTAACCGAAACGTTTTACAATTATTTTAATCGTAATTGTTCCTTAATGCTGTTAACATCGTTCGCATGTACTAACGTACTATGAGTTAATGCTAACTTACGCTTTTTAGATTTCTTTGTTAAGATGTGACTCTTAAAAGCGTGCTTTCTTTTTATTTTACCAGTACCAGTAATTTTAAATCTTTTCTTGGCACTAGATTTGGTTTTCATTTTAGGCATTTTTCTTCCTAGTTTAAGTTATTTCGCTTACTATCTTCAATCTGTCTCGAAGCGTCGAGAACAGCTTTTTTGTTATTTTGATTTCTTTGGAGCAATAAACATCGTCATACGTTTACCTTCCAGTTTAGGCATTTGTTCTACTTTACCTAAATCTTCTAAATCTTGCGCTAAACGCAACAATAGAATTTGTCCTTGTTCTTTAAAAACAATGGATCGGCCTTTAAAAAATACAAACGCTTTTAGCTTTGCACCTTCTTGTAAAAACTTCTCGGCATGTTTCTTTTTAAACTCGTAATCATGATCATCAGTTTGAGGACCAAAACGAATTTCTTTTACAACAACTTTTGAAGCTTTCGCTTTTAAAACCTTTTCACGTTTCTTTTGTTCATAAAGAAACTTTTTATAATCCATCACTTTACAAACAGGAGGATCTGCTTTTGGTGATATTTCAACAAGGTCAAGCCCTTGCTCATCAGCTATTGCCAATGCTTCTTTTGTTGGGTAGACACCTACTTCAACATTGTCACCTACTAAACGCACTTTTTCAACCCTAATTTTAGTGTTGATTTTGTGCTGATCTTCTTGATTTACTCGACGAGGAGCTTGTCTTCTTCTACGTATTGCTATGGCCTTATAATTTTAGTTTAACTTATTTTTTATTAAAATTGCTTTAATGTTTTATTGACTTCTATGTTCAACAATTCAGTAAACTCTTGTACAGAAATCATGCCAAGATCCTCACCACCATGTTGACGAACAGAAATTTTACCTTCTTGTTCTTCATTCTCACCAACAATAATCATATATGGGATTTTCTTCATTTCGGCTTCCCGAATTTTCTTACCCATCGTTTCGTTTCTATTGTCAATTAGGGCGCGAATTTCGTCATTTTCTAGCGAATTTAAAACTTTTTTCGCGTATTTCTCATATTTTTCACTAATAGATAATACAATTACTTGGTCAGGCACCAACCACAACGGGAAGTTACCTGCGGTGTGTTCTAGTAAAATGGCAACAAATCGTTCCATACTACCAAAAGGCGCACGGTGAATCATGACTGGTCGGTGTAGCTCATTGTCACTACCTTTGTAAGTTAATTCAAATCGTTCAGGTAAATTATAATCCACTTGAATGGTACCTAGTTGCCATTGTCTTCCAAGCGCATCTTTAACCATAAAGTCTAATTTGGGGCCGTAAAAAGCTGCTTCGCCAGTTTCTACAATAAAATTTAAGTTTTTATCTTTGGCCGCATTTAAAATGGCAGCTTCTGCTTTTTCCCAATTCTCATTACTTCCAATGTATTTTTCTGGATTTTCAGGATCACGTAAAGATACCTGTGCTGTGAAGTTTTCGAACCCTAAAGATCCAAACACATACAATACCAAATCAATAACATCTTTAAACTCTTTATCTAATTGGTCTGGTGTACAAAATATATGCGCATCATCTTGAGTAAAACCTCTAACACGCGTTAAACCATGTAATTCTCCACTTTGTTCATATCTATAAACGGTTCCAAATTCAGCAAAACGTTTTGGTAAGTCTTTATAAGACCACTGAAAACTATTGTATATCTCACAATGGTGTGGGCAATTCATTGGTTTCAATAGGAATTCTTCGCCGTCTTTAGGTGTTAGAATAGGCTGAAAGCTATCTTCACCATATTTCTCATAGTGTCCAGATGTTACATAAAGTTCCTTCTGGCCAATATGCGGTGTAACAACCATTTCATATCCTGCTTTCTTTTGTGCTTTTTTAAGGAAATTCTCTAAACGCTCACGTAACGCAGCGCCTTTAGGTAACCATAATGGTAAGCCCTGACCTACTTTTTGTGAGAATGTAAATAATTCAAGCTCTTTTCCAAGCTTTCTATGATCGCGTTTTTTAGCTTCTTCTAATAAGTGAAGGTGTTCTGTTAATTCCTTTTGCTTAGGGAATGATATCCCGTAAACACGCGTTAACTGTTTGTTGTTTTCATCACCTTTCCAATAAGCTCCAGCCACACTTAATATTTTAACGGCTTTGACAATTCCGGTATTTGGAATATGGCCACCACGACATAAATCGGTAAATGTGTCATGATCGCAAAATGTAATCGTGCCATCTTCAAGGTTTCCTATTAAATCTAACTTATAATTATTATTATCTCTATAATAAGATAGTGCTTCTAGTTTTGAAACCTCTCGCATATTGAATTCGTGTTTTCCACGTGCTATTTCCAGCATCTTATCTTCAATACGCTTAAAATCTTTATCTGAAATGGTTTCGTCACCTAAATCAATATCATAATAAAAACCATTTTCAATAGCAGGACCAACCCATAATTTGGCAGTAGGGTAGAGTGCTTCAATAGCTTGAGCTAATATATGTGCCGAAGAATGCCAAAATGCTTTTTTACCTTCATCATCGTTCCAGGTGTATAAAACAAGAGTACCGTCTGTTGTTAATGGGGTTTTGGTTTCTACAACCGTATCATTAAATTTTGCAGAAATAACGTTTCTGGCTAATCCTTCGCTGATGCTTTTAGCAACGTCCATGGAAGTTGTTCCCTTCTCAACCGACTTAATACTGCCATCTGGCAATGTAATATCTATCATTATATATTGTGTAATTATGAAAGGACAAATATAATAGGATAAATTTTTACATACAATATATATATAGGTATAAATTTAGAAAACTGATTAGTAAGGCCTCTTACATATATTAATGGGCGTTGTCTGGAACTTCTTCCTATAATAAAGGTATTAATGTGTAATCATAATACTATATCATGGATGTTGATTTTGATTGGAAAACGACAAATAGGAACGCAGCTGTTAATCAAAGCGAACCCAAAAGGCATTAGAGATGATTTGTTAAGTTAAAAACGGGCCGTGTAACCACTTGATATACTGCAAGAAGAAAACTATTTCAAAAAAACATGAATAAAAGTTTGTAAAAGGGTAGAAATGGGTTGTACATTTGCAGCCGCTAAAAACGGTAACACAGTTGGCAGCGACGTTCATTGAGAGGCAAAATAGAAGTTTAAATTAGGGGTTAGAAATTTAATTTCAAATTAAATCAAAAAAAGCTTTGTAGGAATAAAAAAGGTTGTATATTTGCAGCCGCTTAAAACAGCAACGCTGATGAGAGCAAAGTTCCTTGAAAAGCATAAAAAGATTTAGTGATTTGGAATTAGAAATAAACTTTCAAAATAAACTAAAAAAAGCTTTGCAGGAATAAAAAAGGTTGTATGTTTGCAGCCGCTAAAAACGGCAACGTTTTCAGCAACGTTCAGAAGCATTTATTGAAAAGCTAAGTAGAGAAAAAAATATTTATATTTTTTTTGAAATAAAGTTTGCGGGTTAAAAAAGTAGTAATTATATTTGCACCCGCTTAAGAGATAAACGCCTTAAGAAACAGAGAAAAAAGTTCATAGACATATTGAATTGACAGCGTAAGATTTAACTGGAAACGGTTAAATTAAACAAAAGAGAATAAACCATTTTGAGTAATTAGATTTTAAACTATTTCGATTAGTTGTTAAATAATATTTAAGAATTAACGATGAAGAGTTTGATCCTGGCTCAGGATGAACGCTAGCGGCAGGCCTAACACATGCAAGTCGAACGGTAACAGAGAAAAGCTTGCTTTTTTGCTGACGAGTGGCGCACGGGTGAGTAACGCGTATACAATCT